>DASVBQ010000115.1:0-6421 GCA_036375795.1 Actinomycetes bacterium | reverse complement strand
GTGGGGAGTTCCGGCGTGCCTTCCCCGGGGAGATCGGCGACCTTGCGTTCCCGCCACGCGTGATGGAGGCGTACGCCCTCGAGCTGCTGCGCTGCGTCGACACCAGTGGGCTCCAGGACTCGGGTCTCAAGGTGGTCGTGGACACCGGAGGCGGCACCGCCTCGTTGGTGCTGCCGTCGCTGCTCGGCCGGCTGGGGGTCGAGGTGCTCACGGTCAACAACGGCCTGGACGAGGCGTCACCGACTGAGACACGGGAGGAACGCCTGGAGTCGTTGCACCGGCTCGGGCGGCTCGTGGGGTCGTCCAAGGCTGCCTTCGGCGTCCACTTCGACCCGGTCGGGGAGCGCATCTCGATCGTCGACGAGAAGGGCCTGCCGATCGACGACGAGCGTGCGCTGCTCGTCGTCCTCGACCTGGTCGCGGCCGAGAGCGCTCGTGGCACCGTCGCCCTGCCCGTGACGACGACCCGGGTGGCCGAGCGGGTGACCGCGTTCCACGGCGTCGACATACAGTGGACCGCCCTGACGCCTGCGGCCCTGACAGCGGTGTGCAAGCGGGAGGGCGTCGTGTTCGCGGGCGACGGTCGGGGCGGCTTCGTGGTGCCGCAGTTCAGCAGCACCTTCGACGGGATCGCGGCCTTCGTGCAGCTGCTGGGCCTCGTCGCCAGAACCCAGCTGCAGCTCTCGGAGATCGACGCGCGCATCCCTCAGACCCACATGGCCCGCCGGGCGGTCCCGACCCCGTGGGCCGCCAAGGGTGCCGTGATGCGAGCGGTGGTCGAGCAGGCCGGGGACCGGGAGCTCGACACGACGGACGGCGTTCGGATCGTCGAGCCCGACGGCGGCTGGACCCTGGTCCTGCCCGACCCGTCCGAGCCGGTCACGCACCTGTGGGCCGAGTCGTCCGACGACGCCACCGCAGCTGCGTTGATGGAGCGGTGGGTCGCCGTCGTCGGCAATGCCGAGCGCTGAGCAGCGCCGCGACTGCTCCCGGCCTTCACCGGTTCGCTCTGTCACGATGAGGCAGTGACCGTGCCGCCGCGCGGCACCTCGACCGACGGACCACCCGACACGACGACGGGCGCGCGCCGCGATGCCTCGATGGTGCTGCTGACGAACCTGGTCGAGGACTCCCTCGACGAGGGGTACGCACGCGCCGCCGCCCGCCGGGCGGAGGGCGAGCCACCGTCGCGGCACGGGCGGCTGCTGCTCACCGTCGGGCTCGTGGCCGTGGGGCTGCTGCTCGCCACGGCGGCGGCCCAGACCCGGGACCGAGCCTCGGTCACCGCCGAGGCGCGCTCCGCGCTGGCCGCCGAGATCGAGGACCGCTCGGCCGCGAACGACCGGCTGGAGCGGTCGCTGGACCGGGCCCGCTCGGCCGTCGCCCGGGATCGCCGGGCCGCCCTGCGGATCACCAGCGAGGGGGCGCGCCTCGAGCGCGAGCTCACCGCGCTGGAGGCAGCCACCGGCGCCGGCGCTGTCACGGGACCGGGCATGGTCATCCGGCTCGAGGACGCATCCGGCGACGGGTCCGGCGCCGACGTCGACCCGCGCACCGAGGGTGACACCGAGGGTCGGGTCAGCGACCGGGACCTGCAGACCGTGGTGAACGAGGTGTGGGCGGCCGGCGCCGAGGCCGTCGCCGTGAACGGCCAACGACTCACCGCGATGTCGGCCATCCGGGCCGCGGGGGAGGCCATCCTCGTCGACTTTCGGCCGGTCAACCCGCCCTACGTCGTGCGCGCGGTCGGACCCGAGTCGATGCGGACCCGGTTCGTGCAGGGCTTCGGCGGCAGCTACCTTCAGGTCCTGCGCGACTACGGCATCGACTACGCGGTCGAGGACGACGAGAACCTGCGCCTGCCCGCGTCCGGAGGACTGGCGGTACGTCACGCGACCGCGCCGACGGCCGTACCCTCCGGGGCGGCGACCGGTGAGACCACCGCGCCGGACGACCGGACGACGACCCGATGACCAGCGACCAGACGAGCCAGGGGGACCCCACACCGTGATCGCCGCGATCGGGCTGGTGCTCGGCATCGTCGCCGGGCTGTTCCTCGAGCCCACCGTGCCGACCTGGCTGCAGCCGTACCTCCCCATCGCCGTCGTCGCGGCCCTCGACGCGGTGTTCGGCGGCCTGCGGGCACTGCTCGACGGAATCTTCGACGACCGCGTGTTCGTCGTGAGCTTCGTGGCCAACGTCCTCGTCGCGGCGCTCATCGTCTACCTGGGCGACCAGCTCGGCGTCGGGTCCCAGCTCTCGACCGGCGTCGTGGTCGTCCTCGGTATCCGCATCTTCTCCAACGCCGCCGCCATCCGGCGGCACCTGTTCAGCGCATGAGCACCACGGACGAGCAGTCGAACGCCGACAGCGAGCCCCCGGGTCCCGACATCGAGCACGCCGGCCCCGAGGGCGAGCACGCCGGCCCCGACATCGAGCACGCCGGCCCCGAGGGCGAGCACGCAGGCGTCGCGGTCGGCGCGGCGCGGGTCCGCGGCCGGGCCCGGCTGCGTTCGGCGATGCACCCGCGGGCGACCCGCGCCCAGCTCGTGGCCGCCGTCCTGTGCGGCGTGCTGGGCTTCGCCGCGGCCGTCCAGGTGCGGGCCAACCAGGACGCCGGCCTGACCGGGCTGCGACAGACCGACCTCGTCCGGATCCTGGACGACGTCTCGGAGCGGGAGGCCCGGCTGGAGGCGGAGGCGCGGGACCTGGAGGAGACGCGCGACCTGGTCAGCGGGGGCAGCGACGGCCCGCTGGCCGCGCTCGAGGAGGCCCGCGCGCGCGCCCGGGTCCTCGGGATCCTGGCGGGGACGCTGCCCGCCACCGGGCCTGGCATAGAGCTCACCATCAGCGACCCCCGCGGGGAGGTCGGCTCGGACGTGCTGCTGGACGCGCTGCAGGAACTTCGGGATGCCGGCGCCGAGGCCATCGAGGTGTCGACGGTCGACGGCCCGGCGGTCCGGGTGGTGGCCAGCACGTCGTTGGTGGACGTCGACCCGGGCGCGGCCGACCACAGCAGCGGCGTGGACGTCGACGGTACGACGCTCGTCTCGCCGTACCGCTTCCGGGTCATCGGCGAGCCCCGCACGCTCGCGGCCGCCCTGGACATCCCCGGCGGTGTCCTCGACGTGCTCTCGCAGCGCGGGGCGCAGGGTGTCGTCACCGAGCGCGAGTCGGTCGAGATCACGTCCTTGCGGGCTGCTCCGTCGCCTCGTTACGCTCGCCCGGCCGGCGAGGGCGACGGCAGCTGAGCGACCGGAGAGGCGACCAGGTGATCCCCGAGGACCTGCAGTACACCAAGGACCACGAGTGGGTCCGGGCGGAAGGCGAGACGGTTCGGGTGGGGGTGACCGACTACGCGCAGGATGCGCTCGGCGACATCGTCTTCGTCACCCTGCCGGAGGTGGGCAGCCACGTCAGCGCCGGCCAGGCCTGCGGCGAGATCGAGTCCACCAAGAGCGTCTCGGACCTCTACGCACCGGTGACCGGCACCGTCGTCGAGCGCAACGAGAGCCTCGACTCCTCGCCCGAGCTGGTCAACTCCGACCCCTATGGTGACGGCTGGATGGTGACCATCCGACCCGACGACCCGAGCTCCACCGAGGGACTGATCGACGCCGCCACGTACGAGTCCGGACTGGACGGCTAGCGTTTGCCACTCTCCACCTGTGGTGGAGGGTAAGGTTTGACCACCAGCCCACGTCGACGACCACGGCGACCCCGTGGCGGGAGGCACCCTGATGCCGAGCTGCACCCAGTGCGGTCACAGCAACCCCGACGACGCCCGCTTCTGCAGTAACTGCGGCGCCGCTCTCCAGCCGGGCCAGGCCCCTGCCGCCTCCCCTGGCGAGACCTCCACGATCACGATCAGCGGCGGGTTCGAACCGGGGGAGCCGACGGACAAGGGAGAGGGGCTCTCCGGCGCCGACCAGGCCGCCATCGACGCCCTCCCGCCGGGCTCGGCCTTGCTCGTGGTGCGCCGCGGTCCCAACTCCGGCAGTCGCTTCCTGCTCGACTCGGACACGACGACCGCCGGTCGCCACCCCTCCAGCGACATCTTCCTCGACGACGTCACGGTGTCGCGGCGGCATGCGGAGTTCGTCCGGACCGGCACCGGCTTCTCGGTACGCGACGTCGGCTCGCTCAACGGCACCTACGTCAACCGGGAGCGCATCGACGAGATCGAGCTCGCGGGCGGCGACGAGGTGCAGGTCGGCAAGTACCGGCTCGTCTACTACCCGAGCCAGCAGGGGTGAGCTGCCCATGAGCTCGGCGCTTCCCGTCGGCTCGCTCATGAGCATCGGGGAGGTGCTGGGGGAGCTTCGCTCGGAGTTTCCCGACGTCACCATCTCCAAGATTCGCTTCCTGGAGTCGGAAGGCCTCGTCGAGCCGGCTCGCACGCCGTCCGGCTACCGCAAGTTCAGCCACGCGGACGTGGCGCGCCTGCGCTACGTGCTCGCGGCCCAGCGCGACCACTACCTCCCGTTGCGGGTGATCCGCGAGCACCTGGAGGCCATCGACCGTGGCCTCGAGCCGCCGGCGGTGCCCGGGGAGCGCCCTCGGGTGCCGCGAAGTGCGGACAAGGGACTGCCCGGTCCGCGCTCGCTCGCCCCGCCGAGTGTCGAGCTCCGGCTCTCCCGCGAGGAGCTCGTCGAGTCGGCCGGCATCGACGCGGACCTGCTGGAGCAGATCGAGGGGTTCGGTCTGCTGGAACCGAGCCGGGGGTCCAAGTCGGACGCGGCGTTGTACGACGCCGACGCCCTGGTCATCGCCACCGCGGTGGCCGAGCTCGCGGGCTACGGCCTCGAACCCCGTCACCTACGGGCGTTCCGCACCGCCGCGGAGCGCGAGTCCGACCTCGTCGCCCAGGTGGTCGGCCCGCTCCTGCGGCAGCGCAGCCCCCAGGCGCGTGCGCGTGCCGAAGAGGTGGCCCGGGAGATGGGTGCGCTGTCGTTGCGACTGCACACTGCGCTGGTACGGGCCCGGCTGCGCCACGTCACCGGCCACTAGCGCGAAGCGCCCGGGGTCACGCTCACCGCGCCCCTCGCGACCCGCTCCGGCGCGGGTAGTGTGGTCGACGTGAACGAGCTGGACGTGGTGGGCGTGCGGGTGGAGATGCCGTCGAGCCAGCCGATCGTCCTCCTCAAGGAGTCCGGCGGTGAGCGCTACCTCCCGATCTGGATCGGTGCCGGCGAGGCGACGGCCATCGCGTTCGCCCAGCAGGGGGTGGTGCCGCCACGGCCGCTGACCCACGACCTGATCCGGGACCTGCTCGAGGCCGCGGGACAGCAGCTCACCGAGGTCCGCATCAGCGCGCTGCGCGACGGTGTGTTCTACGCCGACATGGTCTTCGCGAGCGGCATGGAGGTGAGCGCCCGGCCCTCGGACGCGATCGCGGTGGCGCTGCGCACCAACACGCCGATCTACGGCGCGGAGGAAGTGCTCGCCGAGGCGGGCATCAACATCCCGGACGAGCAGGAGGACGAGGTCGAGAAGTTCCGGGAGTTCCTCGACCAGATCTCGCCGGAGGACTTCGGCGGCCCCCCGCCGCACTGAACTGCCGGGTACCGCTGAACCTCCACCATAGGTCGAGACTTTTCGGACACGCCCGGCAGGAAGCGGCGCGGTTCGTTGACCGCACCCCGGCCGGTGCGTACCGTCTCGATCAGAACGCCCCCGCTGTAACTCCATCCGTGTGATCCTCGTCGGACGAGGGTCGGGCGGTCCTTCCCCCGGGGCGTGCGAGACGGAGGTCGGCGTGACCAGCACCGGCGGTACCACGAGCGGCGGCGCCTCGACGGACGGCGTCGACCGCGCGGCCCAGGAACGGGCCCGGTCCCAGGCCGGACAGCAGGGCCTGCTGTTCACCGACGACCTGCCGCAGCTGCCCGAGGACATGGGCTACCGCGGGCCGACAGCGTGCGCCGCAGCCGGCATCACCTACCGCCAGCTCGACTACTGGGCCCGGACCGGTCTGGTGGAGCCGAGCATCCGGTCGGCCGCCGGCTCCGGCAGCCAGCGGCTCTACGGCTTCCGCGACATCCTGGTGCTCAAGGTCGTGAAGCGTCTGCTCGACACCGGCGTCTCGCTGCAGAACATCCGCACCGCGGTGGGCCACCTGCGTGAGCGGGGCGTCGACGACCTGGCCCAGATCACCCTGATGAGCGACGGCGCGAGCGTCTACGAGTGCACCTCGGCCGACGAGGTCGTCGACCTCGTCCAGGGTGGCCAAGGCGTGTTCGGCATCGCCGTCGGCCGGGTGTGGCGTGAGGTCGAGGGGTCGCTCGCCGAGCTGCCCGGCGAGCGCCCCGGCGACGAGGCGTCGGCCGACGCCGAGCACAGCAACGACGAGCTCTCCGCGCGACGCCGCGCTCGCCGCACCGGCTGAGCGTCGGGCTAGACTCGACACCGCTCACGAGCC
>DASVBQ010000105.1:0-2839 GCA_036375795.1 Actinomycetes bacterium | reverse complement strand
CGACTTCGGCGACGAGGACTACGAGCACACCCTCGGCGGCCTGCACGTGCTGGTCCGTGACGGCGACCGGCTGCTCGGTCACGGCGCGGTCGTCATGCGCCGGTTGCTGCACGGGGACCGCGCGCTGCGGACCGGGTACGTCGAAGGCGTCGGTGTGCCTGCGGACCACCGCCGTCGCGGCATCGGGTCGACCGTGATGGGGGCGCTCGAGGAGATCATCCGCGGCGGCTACGAGCTCGGCGCCCTGAGCGCCTCCGAGCTCGCGGGCCCGTTCTACGCCGGGAGGGGCTGGCAGCCGTGGTCCGGCAGCGCGTCCGTGCTCGCACCCACCGGCACCATGCCGACGCCCGGCGAGGAGGACGCCATCTTCCTGCTGCCCGTGACGGCCGTGCTCACCCCCGGCGGGGACCTGGCGTGCGACTGGCGCAACGGAGACGTCTGGTAGCCGGACAGCCGCCCGCCCGCCGGTTAGGGTCGGGCGGCATGAGCGTTGTGGACATCGTCCCGTTCGAGGACGCCCATGCCACCGGCATCGCCCGGCTCTGTACGACGGTGCAGTGGCCGTCGCTCACCGACCCCGACGTCGTGCGGCAGGTGTGCACCGCACCGGGCTCCTCGGCGTACACCGCTCTCGTCGACGGTGAGGTCGTCGGCTTCGCGCAGGCGCTCGGGGACGGGGTGCTCCAGTCCCACCTCAGCTTCCTCGCCGTCCACCCCGACCACCGGCGGCGCGGCATCGCCCGCCTGCTCACCGTGGCGACGTTCCAGGCGACCGGCACCAAGCGGATGGACCTGATCACGCCGGAGGACGCGGGCGGTTTCTACGAGACGTTCGAGCACACGCAGATGCTCGGCTTCCGCCTCTATCCGGGCGCCTGACGTTTGACCGGTCCCTCCCCGGGTCACCACCCATGAGCACCCACCCCTGAGGAGGAACACCGTGAGAGCAGCGGTCTACGACAAGTACGGCGACGCCGACGTCATCACCGTGCGCGAGCACGACGACCCACCCGTCGGCCCGGACACGATCCTGGTCCGCGCCAAGGCGACGAGCGTGAACCCGGTGGACTGGAAGATCCGGCTCGGGTACCTCCAGGGCGCCTACCCCCACCACCTGCCGATCATCCCCGGCTGGGACGTCGCCGGCGTCGTGGAGGCCGTCGGCCCGGCCGTGGTCACCGGCCTGGAGGTCGGAGACGAGGTCTGGGGGTACGTGCGCCGCGACGACGTGCAGTGGGGCACGGCGGCCGAGCTCGTGCCCGCCCCCGAGCGGACCGTGTCGCGCAAGCCCGCGTCGCTGTCGTTCGAGGAGGCCGCCGCCGTCCCCCTGGCCGGGCTGACCGCCTACCAGGCGCTGACCGAGGCCCTGTCCGTCGAGGAGGGCGAGCGGGTGCTCGTCCATGCCGCAGCCGGTGGGGTCGGTCAGTTCGCGGTGCAGATCGCGCTCGCCCGCGGCTGCGAGGTCGTCGGCACCGCGAGCCCCGCCAACCACGACTTCCTCCGGGATCTGGGCGTCACCGAGGTGGTCGACTACCATCGGGGCCCCGTCAGCGAGCAGCTGTCCGCCCCCGTCGAGGCGGTCCTCGACCTCGTGGGCGGCGACGCGCTCGCGGACGCGCCGAACCAGGTCAAGCACCCGACGCGGATCGCCTCGATCATCGACGCACAGAAGGTGCACGAGCTCGGCGGGACCTACGTCTTCGTGCGCCCCGAGCGTGCTCATCTCGACGCCCTCGCCGACCTCGCCGACGCGGGGAAGCTCCGCGTGGACCTGGCCGACGTGCTCCCGCTCGAGCAGATCGCGGAGGCGCACCGGCGCTCCGAGGCCGGCCACACCCGCGGCAAGATCGCGGTCAGGATCTGACCCGAGCCTGCGTGACTCTGTCGGTGGGCAGTGCTTGGCTGCTGCCATGACGCTCGACTACCTGGCTCACCTCCGCGAGAACTCCGCGCGCTTCGCGGCCGTGCTCCGCGACGCACCCGTCGACGGCCAGGTGCCGACCTGCCCCGACTGGCAGGCCGACGACCTGATCTGGCACCTCGCGGAGGTGCAGTGGTTCTGGGGCACCGTCGTGCGCGAGGCCGTCGAGGACCCCGAGGGCATCGAGCACCCGGACCGGCCGGGCGACCGCGCCGCGCTGCTCGCGTTCTTCGACGAGGCAACGACCCTGCTGCAGACGTCGCTGGCCGAGACCGACCCGGCCGACCGTCGCTGGACGTGGTCCGAGGACCAGACCGCGGGCTTCATCCGGCGCAGGCAGGCGCACGAGGCGCTGATCCACCGCATCGACGCGGAGCTGACCGCGGACGTCGCACGGGCGTCCATGGACCCCGCGCTCTGCTCGGACGGCGTCGACGAGGCGCTGCGGGTCATGTTCGGAGGGGCGCCGGCGTGGGCCACGGTGACGCTCGAGCCCTCGGCGACCCTGCGCCTGCGCGCGACCGACACCGACCGGGACTGGGTCGTCACCCTGGGCACGTTCAGCGGCACCAGTCCCGACTCGGGCAAGGTGTACGACGGAAGTCCGCTCGTCGAGGTCACCGACACCGGCTCCGACCAAGCCGCGGCCACCGTCGAGGGTGCAGCCGCCGACCTCGACTGCTGGCTCTGGGGCCGGCCGGCCGTCGGCGAGCTCACCCGCGACGGCGACGAGGACGTGCACGCCCGGTTCCAGCAGATCGTGTCCGGGGGCATCGACTGAGACCCCGGTCTGGTCGGGGGGACCGCTGGGTCACATGAGCGGGCCGAACGCCTGCCCGCCCGGCGCGAGCAGGCTGCCCACGACGGTGACCATCGAGATCAGTGCACCGATCGCACCGAGCACTACTGCCGCGCCGC
>DASVBQ010000084.1:0-9533 GCA_036375795.1 Actinomycetes bacterium | reverse complement strand
GGCTTCACCGCGGACGCGATGTCGGACTCGATGTAGTCGCCGCCCTTGAAGTACAGCTGCGTAGTGATCTGCTGGTGCCCGTCGGCCGACACCTTCAGGTGGAGGTGGGCTGGGCGCCACGCGTGCCACCCGGCCGCTTCGATGAGCTTGCCGGTCGAGCCGTCGTGCGGGATCTGGTACGGCGCCGGCTGGACCGTGTGAACCGCGAACCGGCCCTCGGCGCCGGCGATGACCGTGCCGCGCAGGTTCCACTCGGGCAGGGCGGGAGCGAACTGGCTGTAGAAGCCGACCGCGTCGGCGTGCCAGATCTCGACCTTCGCACCGAGCAGAGCCTTCCCGTCGATGCTGGTGACCCTGCCCGTGAAGGTGAGCGGCGTGCCCGGCTCGTCATCCCGCATGGGCAGGGTGCCCTCGCCGTCGAACTGTGGGGCGTCGGGGATGTAGAACGGTCCCTCGATGCTGCCCTTGCTGCCCTGCCGGTTCGCGTTGGCGACCTCTTCCACGACGTGCTCGATGAACACGTCGAGGAACAGGGGCCACTCGCCGTCCTCGCCGACCTGGATGAGCCAGCTCTTGAGGGCGTCGTACTCGGCGTAGGTCACCTCGTGCTTGCGGATCACGTCGTGGAGGGCGGCCAACGCGTCGGCGACGACCGCCCGCACCCGCTCTTGGTCGACGCCGGCCGCGGCCTTGGCCTTCTCCTGGAAGTGGCGAGTGGCGTTGGCGCCTGTCTCGGCGGCCTTGGCGTCGCGTTCGGTGAGCTGGTCGGTCATGGTGCCTCCTTCTCTGCTGTCTTCGGTCAGGGGTGTTCAGCGGTCCTGGCGGTAGTGCGTGAGCTTGTCCTCGTCGATCTCGATGCCGAGTCCAGCAGCCTCGCGGACCCGGAGGGTGCCATCCTCGATCAGCAGCGGCTCTGTGAGCAGGTCGTCGCCCATGTCGAGGAAGTTGGACAGCTCCCCGGCGCGTCGGGACGTGAGCTCGAACGCCGCTCCGAACGCGGCGCTGCACAACGAGCCGAGCTGGCCGTCGATCTGGTTGCCCATGACGACCTCGACCCCGAGGCCCTCGCACAGGCCGACCACACGCTGGGAGTAGGTGAAGCCGGTGCGCGCGGTCTTGATGCAGATCCCGGTCGCCGCACCGCCGAGGAGCTCGCGGGTGATGTCGGACGGCCGCGGAACGCTCTCGTCGGCGAACATCGGGATCCGGCTCTGCGAGACCAGCCAGCGACGACCCAGGACGTCGTCGGCAGGACAGAGCTCCTCGGCGAACGCGAGGTCGAGATCGTCCATCGAGCGCAGTGCTCGCGCCGCCTCGGACGGCGTCCAGCCCCGGTTGCCGTCGACGTAGAGCTCGATGCCGTCGCCCAGCTGGGTCCGCAGCGCGCGGCACACCTCGACGTCCAGGTCGATCGGCCGACGGCCGACCTTCACCTTGAAGGTCGTGATGCCGTACACGTCGCGGACCCGCTCGGCCTCGGCGACCGTCTCGTCCGGGGGCGCGAAGCCGAGCATGTGCGAGACGCGCATCCGGTCGGTGTAGCCGCCGAGCAGCGTGGTCACCGAGACGCCGAGCGACTGGCCGATCAGGTCCCACGCCGCCATGTCGAGGGCCGCCTTGGCGGTCGGGTTGCCGACCGTCCGGTTGAGCCGGTTGTGCATGACCTCACGGTCCAGCGGCGACAGGCCGAGGAGCTGCGGGGTGAAGACCGAGTCGACGACGGCGACGATCGAGGCCTGGGTCTCGCCGTAGGTGTACGGCCGCGGCGGTGCCTCGGCCGTGCCCACCAGACCCGAGTCGGTGTGCACCCGGACCAGCACGTGGTCCGCGTGGGTCACCTCGCCGCTGGCGAAGTGCAGCGGCCGGGAGTACGGGATGGAGAACGGGATCGCCTCCACTGTGCTGATCTTCACTGGTGTCTCCTCCCCCAGGGCTCAGCGCCTGATCAGCGGGCTGCGGACGACGTGCGTGCCCGCGGCCCGGTCGGCCGAGTCGAAGTAGTCCTCCCGGTAGATGTCACGCGGGAACAGCCTGGCCTTCATCAAGGCCTTCATCGTGTCGGTGACCATGTCCGGGCTGCCGCAGATGTAGGCGACGTGCCCGGACGCCCGCGGGTAGTCCTCGGCGAGCAGCTGCGGCACGCGCCCGGTGCGGCCTTGCCACTCGTCGCGCGACAGCGCGGGCCGGTAGCTGAACCAGTCGTGCTCCTCGGCGAGCTGCTCGAACAGCTGGAGGTCGTAGAGCTCCTGCCGAGTCGGCACTCCGTGGTAGAGGACGACCTCGCGCTCGACGCCGGTCTCGGCGATGTGCGTGACGATCGACTTCAACGGCGCCAGCCCGGTGCCGCTGCCGAGCAGGAGGATCGGTTGGGTGCGCATCGGCCGGTACGAGAACCGTCCGTACGGACCGGACAGGGAGACCGGGTCTCCCACGGCCAGCGACTTGAAGATCCAGCCGTCGCTGGCGACACCGTCCGGCGACCGCTTCACGTGCAGCTCGATGCGGCTCCCGTCGGCCGGCGTGCTCGCCACCGAGTACGGCCGGCTGTCGCCGTCGGGCAGGTTCAGCTGGACGTACTGGCCCGGGTTGAACTGGAGTGGTGTGTCGAGGGCGACCACCAGGCGTCGTACGTCGGGTGCGACGTCGTCGAGGCGCTCGACCGCTCCGCTGTAGTCACGAACCGGATGGATGACCACGCCCTCCTCGACGTCCACCTCTCCCTCGATGACCAGGTCGGTGCGCGGCCTGGCGACGCAGATCAGGGCACAGCCCTCCGCGCGCTCGCTGTCGAGCAGTGCGTACGGCGACGCGTCGCCGAAGTCGACCTGGCCGTCGAGCACCAGCGCCTTGCAGGTCCCGCACGTCCCGTGGGTGCAGGCGTGGGGGAGCCAGACGCCCTCGCGCAAGCATGCGTCCAGCACCGTCTGGTCCGCACGGCATGCGATCTCCATGCCGAGCGGCTCGACGCGGACGGTGTGGGTGGTCGTCATCAGGTCGTGAACGTGAGCAGTGCCTTGTGGCCGATGCCCAGGTCGGCGAGCGACTTGTCGGGCGCCGGCTCGAGCGCCTCGTCGAAGAGGTGCCACGACCGGATCGCGTCCGGGTCGAAGTCCGGGTCCGACCCGGCCCAGGGCTTGACCATGGCGTCGACGAACTGCCCGAACGGCATGGTCTTCGGTGCGCGGAACGCGGCAGCGGAGCAGAGGAAGAGGTTGCCCTTCCAGTGCACGTAGACGAGCTGGTCCTCGCCGAAGTTCTCGACGCGGTCCGCCGACGGGAAGCTGTAGTCGTAGAGGGCCTTGACGCTCATCTCATGCTCCCTGCTTGGGTGCGCTGCTGTGCCACTCAGCCCAGGACCTCTGGTCGACCGAGCCCTTGTACTCCCCGTTGTCGCCCTCCTGGATGCCGTACCACGCCAGGACGTCGGGGACGGTCGGCCCGCCGCAGTTGCCCTGGTAGATCTGGTGGACCGGCAGCCAGGCCTGGACGTACTTCTCCGGCTCGCGGTCGAAGATCCACTTGCAGCCGTCGCTGCAGGTGTGGAACGTCTCCCCTCGGAACTCGGTGTGCCGGAACGAGATGGTTCCGGGGTCGTCGGGCTCGGTGAAGGCCATCGGGACCTGGCAGACCTGGCACAGCTGCGGCAGGCCCTGGAAGAACACGCGGCCTCCGCCGGCCTCGATCCGCTGGTGCTTCTCCCACACCGGCCGGTAGTACCGGTCGAACGTGTCCGGGTACTGCTCGGACAGCCACGCGAGGTGCTCGTCGTCCGGCGTCTGCGTGGTGAAGGCGGCTGCGAACGAGAAGTTGTGCAGGATCTTGTAGACCTCGTGCGAGAGCTTGTCCTTCTCGGCGATGGCGTCCTTGACGTGTCGCGGCGGCTTGATGCCGTAGAACTCCAGGTCCGGGAAGAGTCCGCCGAGCATCTGGTCCTCGAAGTAGAGCTCGAATGCTTCCTTCCAGCTCATCACCGGCTTGGGGAGCATGTAGTCCATCATTCCGGCGACCAGGGCGGAGACCCGGTACGCCCGCCAGAACCACTTGTCGATCCAGTCCTGGATGATCGGCACGTTGTCCTCGTCCTGCTCGAGCAGGAACTTGATCGCCTCGAGGCCAAGCGTCATGTGGCGGCTCTCGTCGGACTGCGCCGAGAAGCCGAACGACATGGTCGGCATGTCGCCGTTGAAGCTGGCGCCGCTCATGAAGGGCACGAACAGCAGGTTGGTGAGCAGGTACTCGAAGCTGAAGGAGATCGAGATGAGGAACTCGAACGGCCCGGCGCTCATCGCGTCGTCGAACAGGGACTTCGGAACGGAGAGGTACCAGACCCGGTCGTGCATGGTCGACCAGCTGTGGAACCCGCTGTAGTACTTGTTGTAGTTGCTGATCGTGTGGATCTGCGTCTGGCAGTGGCGAAGCTCGTCGACGCTCTGGCAGAGGGCGGCGAACCGGGGAGCCGGGCCCTCCAGGTAGCGCGCGAGATAGGCGAAGTGCCGGTGCGCGGCGTACTCCAGTGGTGTCACGCCCTGGATGAACAGCTTGACGCTGTTCAGGTAGCTGGCGTCGGTGAGCGTCAGGTGTCCCTGGCTCTGCGCGAAGCTGTCGAGCACGGCGTACAGCCGCTTGTCCTTCTCCGCCTGGTACTTGTAGTAGGCGTCCACCGTCAGCCGGAACGGGTCCTCCCAGCC
The DNA here is from genome assembly GCA_036375795.1 of Actinomycetes bacterium. Classification (GTDB taxonomy): domain Bacteria; phylum Actinomycetota; class Actinomycetes; order JACCUZ01; family JACCUZ01; genus DASVBQ01. The sequence goes on along the minus strand of DASVBQ010000084.1, from coordinate 4,845 downwards.
GTCCCAGTCGTGGACCTTGATGCCTTCGTACGACGTGTACGGGAAGAGCTGCTCCTTCGAGACGTAGCTCGGCTCCCAGTCGAGGTCGCGGGTGAGCAGGGCGTACCTCTCCTTGAGCGGCAGCTTCTTCCGCGCGGCTTCCGGCTTCTGGATGGTCATGTCAGTGCTCCCACTTCACGACGATCTGGTCGTCGTCCCACTCGGAGAAGTTCCCGGCGTACGACACGATGGCGAGCTGGAACTCCCCCGTCTCCCAGTCGCGACCGAGCTTGCGCTCCACTGTGTCGCGGTTGATGACGATCTGGCCCGCGGCCTGGAGCTTCACCAGCCCTGGCATGTGCCGGATCGTCAGGTCGGGGTTGTCCGCCTTGATGGCGTCGATGAGGGCGCGGTTCTCCTCCGACTCCTGGATGTCGATGGCCACCTGACGCAGCGTCCCGGCGCTCACCTCGCACCGCCTGCCACCATCGACCACCGTGCGGCGTGGCCGTCGGCGAGGTCGACGAGCGAGCCGCCCGCCGCGGCCACCGGGACGTGCTGGTCGATGACGGCCGCGAGGGCTGCGACAGCGTCGCGTGCCCGGCCGGACCAGGTCTGGTGCATCCGAGCGAGATGTCCCTGGTTCGCCGTCGCGTGCTCGGGGTCGGTGACCCACGCCGTCACGAGGGCGTCGAGCCACTTCCGTTGGTCGGTGAACCAGGCCGCGAAGTACTGCGCGACCAGGCTGTAGGCGCCGGCACCGCCGAGCAGCGCGGCCTCGTCGAGGCTGCGGTAGAGCAGCGGGTACACGAGCGAGTCGACGTGGTCGACCGCGAGCACGCCCTCCGCCCAGTCGTCGACGACCATGATCTCCTCGACCAGGCGGCGCAGTGGCTGCAGGTGCTCGCCCTCGAGCCACTCGCGCTTGGCCGACTTCAGCACGTCCGCGGTGCCGCCGCCCGCGGTGATGCCGATGCGGGACAGCATCTGGGCGTTGCCGATCCGGTCGAAGGCGGCGAAGCTGCAGCACTGCTCGATCGAGGTGCCGTAGGCGAATCGGGCGCCGGAGACGCTCACCAGCTGTGCTCCCGACTCGAAGTGCCGCAGCGGCACGACGACCGACCCCAGCAGCGACTGCCAACCCTCGGGCATCTTCGCCAGCAGGTCGCGCTCCTCGACGTACCCGAGCGTCTTGCCGAACTCGTCGTGGTGTGCAGCCCGGTTGGTGACGTACGGCGTGTAGTAGTACTGCCGGGGGTCCAGGAAGGTGTACGGATCGGTCAGCCGCAGGGCGGAGAACCGCTCGTCGTAGAGCTCCCGGTCCTGTACCCAGGTCGGCCGGTAGTGGAAGTTCTCCCGCGGCTCCACGTCGAGGGTGGCCTCGAGGTACCGGCTCGCGGGCTGGTCACCGAGCCGGTCGATGATGTTCTGGTAGGTCTGCCGCTTGGGTTCGATGACCTGGTAGCGCAACTCGTACTGCACGGTCGTCTCCTGGGGTCGGGTGTCACGCGTTCGGCGAGGCCACGAGCAGGCTGAGCACCAACGCCTGGAGCTCGTCCTCGCCGGTCAGCTGCCGGGGCTGGCCCTCGCCGAGGCCCGGGCGGACGAGCCGGGCCACGGCCGAGTGTCCGGACACGTGGGTCTCGATGCGGGCGTAGCGGTCGGCGTAGCCGAGAGTGAAGGCGAGCTGGCCAGGCCCGCTGTCGTCGACGAGGCTGATCCGCTCCCCGTGCTCGCGCAGCACGGCGTTGGCCTCGCTGACGAGCTGCTCAGCGAGTGAGCGGACGATGACCTGGGTGTCGGTCGCCACCGCCACCGGGACCTCGGCGCTCGGTGCGGTCGCCGGGGCGGCGACCTGCTCGCCGTCGAGCAGCGACTGCACGGCGAGCATGAAGGGCGTCATCTCGGGTCCTCCGATCGTCGGGGCCGTCGGAGTCCGCGGTGTGTCACCTGCGGGCTGACTGGAGCCTCACACCCGAGGCATGACTAGTGAAGTACGAATATCTGCGCGATTGAGAGGCACCGCGTCTGGACGCGTGATTCCCGGAGGTCAGCGACGTGGTGCACGCCGCATGGGGCGGCCGGCGACGGGACGGGCACCACCGAGCAGCCCCTCCGCCCGGCCGAGCACGCGGGCGACGAGTGGGGACTGCTCACCGGCACGTGTGGCGACCGCCAGCGCGACCTCCTCCGTGGTGCCGGCCAGCGGCCGGTACGTGGCTCCGGTGATCTTCAGGTGCTGGACGGAGGCGGGCACCAGCGCCACCCCGAGCCCCGCCGCGACGAAGACGACCAGCGTCGAGGTCTCGGCCACCTCCACCACCTCTGACGGGCGGAAGCCGACTCGCTGGCAGGCGTCGAGCACCGCCTCGTAGACGACCGACCGATGGTGCGAGGGATAGCAGATGAACGGCTCGTCCCGCAGGTCGGCCAGGCGCACCGCCTCCGCGGCCGCGAGCGGATGCGCCTCCGGCAGCACGGCGATCAGCGGCTCGCGCCGGAGCAGCCGGACGTCGAGGTCCGGGTGCCGCGCCGGGGGTCGCAGGAAGCCGATGTCGAGGCTGCCGTCGACCAGCGCGCTGACCTGGTCCGGGGTCAGCATCTCGCCGCGCAGCTCGAGCTCGACGTCCGGGAAGTCGGCGGCCAGCACGCGGGCCAGGGTCGGGACGAGCTCATAGGTCGCCGAACCGGTGAAGCCGATGGAGACCCGTCCGATCTCCCCGGCGTCGACGCGGACGGCCTCCTCGCCCGCCTCGTCCACCGCGGCGAGGATCGCGCGCGCCCGCTCCAGGTACCGGGCGCCTGCCGCCGTCAGCTCGACCTTGCGCGTGGACCGGGTCAGCAGCACGACGCCCAGGTCGGCCTCGAGTGCCTTGACCTGCTGCGAGAGCGGCGGCTGGGCGATGTGCAGACGCTCCGCTGCCCGTCCGAAGTGACACTCCTCGGCGACGGCCACGAAGTAGCGCAGGTGGCGCAGTTCCACGGCCGGAGCGTACGGCCGGGCAACCGGGGCGTCCAGATGTTCGGCGTATCAACGAGCGGCCAATAGGTAATTGTCCATATCGATGAAGTGTTCCTACGCTGGCCGTCACACCTCTCACTCCGGGGAGACCACCGTGTCCAACGTCGGGTCCGACGTCGTGATCTGTGAACCGGTCCGGAGTCCGGTCGGCCGTTTCGGGGGAGTCTTCGCGCGGCTCCCGGCCGCCGACCTGGCGACGTCGGTCCTGCGGTCCCTGATGGAGCGCACGGGGCTCGGCGAGGGTGAGGTCGACGACGTCGTCCTCGGCCAGTGCTACCCGAGCGGGGAGGCGCCGGCGATCGGGCGGGTGGCCGCGCTCGATGCCGGACTCGGCACATCGGTCCCCGGGCTGCAGCTGGACCGGCGGTGCGGATCAGGGCTGCAGGCGGTGCTCTACGCGGCGATGCAGGTCGCCACCGGCGCAGCGCGGGTCGTCGTGGCCGGCGGCGTGGAGTCGATGTCGCAGGTCGAGCACTACGCCCGCCTCCGTGACGGCGTCCGGGGCGACGGGGTCGAGCTCATGGACCGGCTGGCTCGCGCCCGGGTCACTGCCGGCGGGGCGTCGCACCCCGTACCGGGCGGCATGGTGGAGACGGCCGAGAACCTGCGGAAGCAGTACGGCATCACCCGCGAGGAGCAGGACCTTCTCGCGCTCAGGTCCCAGCAGGCGACCGCAGCTGCGATGCGTGAAGGCCGGTTCGGCGACGAGATCGTGGCGGTCGCGGTCCCCGGACACCGGGGGCAGCCGGCTGTCTCGGTCACGGTCGACGAGCACCCGCGGCCGGAGACGACGCTCGAGGCACTGGCCGAGCTGCGACCGGTGCGGCTGGCGCTGGACCCGGAGTCGACGGTCACCGCTGGCAACGCCAGCGGGCAGAACGACGGTGCCGCGCTGTGCGTCGTCGCGACCGAGGAGGAGGCCGACCGGCGAGGCCTGCGGTCGATGCTTCGCCTGCGCAGCTGGGCGGTTGCCGGAGTCCGGCCCGAGGTCATGGGCATCGGCCCGGTTCCTGCCACGGCCGCGGCGCTCGACCGCGCCGGGCTCACCATGGACGAGATCGACCTGATCGAGCTCAACGAGGCGTTCGCTGCTCAGGTCATCGCCTGCCTGCGCGAGTGGAAGCTCGGCGAGGCGGACGACGCGCGCCTCAACGTCAACGGGTCCGGGATCTCGCTAGGGCATCCGGTGGGGGCGACCGGGGCCCGGATCCTCGCCACCCTGGCCCACGAGATGCACCGGCGGGGGAGTCGGTACGGGCTGGAGACCATGTGCATCGGCGGCGGCCAGGGGCTGGCTGCGGTGTTCGAAACGGTCCGATGACCGCTGTCGCCGTCCACCACGTCCTCGACGCCGAACCGGCGCTGCCCGAGGACGCGCCGACGGTAGTCCTGTCGAACTCTCTGGGCTCGACGATGGCGATGTGGGCCGAGCAGCTCCCGCATCTCGCGAGGCACTTCCGCGTGCTCCGCTACGACACTCGCGGTCACGGCGGGTCGCCGGCGCCGCCCGGGCCGTACTCGATCGACGACCTCACCGACGACGTCGTCGACCTGCTCGATCGGCTCGGGCTCACCCGGGTCCACTTCGTCGGCCTCTCCCTGGGCGGGATGACGGGGCTGAGACTGGCCGCCCGGAACCCGGAACGGGTCGACCGCATGGTGGTGCTCTGCACGTCGGCGCTCCTCGAGCCGAGACAGTCCTGGCATGACCGCGCGGCCACGGTTCGGGCCGAGGGCACGTCGGCCGTCGCGGAGGCCGTGGTCGGCCGCTGGTACACGCCGGACTTCGCTGCCCGCAACCCCCGTGTGGTCGCCACGGCCCGGGCGATGGTCGCGGCGACCCC
>DASVBQ010000065.1:0-2864 GCA_036375795.1 Actinomycetes bacterium | reverse complement strand
GCCGGCGGTGACCGGGACCGCCGCGCCCGCCTCGAGCTTCTCCAGGTACTCCGGCACCCGGCCCTCCGCCGCCTGGACGGCCACGGCGGCCGTCTTGGCGCCGATGCCCTTCAGCTCGGTGAGCGTCCCGTCCCGCAGCCGCTGCTCCAGCTCGCCGGCCGGCAGCCCGGCGAGCACGTCCGCCGCGCCACGGTAGGCCTTGACGCGGTACGTGGGCTCGCGGGCGCGCTCGAGCAGGAAGCCGATCCGGCGCAGGGCCTCGACCGGGTGCACGGGCGTGTCCACCCGGCCGACGGTAGACGACGACCGGGCGCGCGGGCCGGTGTACCGCCTGTTGTGGCTCTGTCACAACTACGCTGACGGACATGCCCAGACGTTCGCCGGCCACGGTGCGCCGCCTGGAGGCGGGAATGGGGGCTCTGGCGACCGCGGCGACGGCCCGGATGGACGAAGTGCTGCCGTGGTACCGCGCGATGCCGGCCGAGAACCGGTCGTGGGTCAACCTCGTCGCGCAGGCCGGCATCGCCGCCTTCGTCGAGTGGTTCCGCCAGCCCGAGGCGCCGCAGGCGATCAGCGCCGACGTGTTCGGCACCGCACCCCGCGAGCTGACCCGGACCGTGACGCTGCAGCAGACCGTCGAGCTGGTCCGGGTCGTCATCGCCGTCGTCGAGGAGCGGATCGAGCAGATCGCGCCCGGCGACGAGGACGAGGTGCGCGAGGCGGTGCTGCGCTACTCGCGGGAGATCGCCTTCGCCGCGGCCCAGGTCTATGCCCAGGCGGCGGAGGCTCGCGGGGCCTGGGACGCCCGGCTGGAGTCGCTGGTCGTCGACGCGCTGCTGCGCGGCGAGGCGGACGACTCTCTGCGGTCCCGGGCGGCGGCGCTCGGCTGGGGCAGCAACGACACGGCCGTCGTGGTGGTCGGCCAGGCCCCAGACGCCGAGCCGGAGGCGGTGGTGGACGAGATCCGCCGCGCGGCCCGGGCCCACCACATGGACGTGCTCACCGGCGTGCAGGGCGACCGGCTGGTGGCGATCCTCGGCGGCCCGCACGAGCCGGTGCGCGCCACCCGCCACCTGGTGGCCCAGTTCGGGCCCGGCCCGGTCGTGGTCGGCCCGGCCGTCCCGGACCTGCTCGGTGCGGGACAGAGCGCCGCGGCCGCCGTGGCCGGCCTGCTGGCCGCTCCCGCCTGGCCCGACGCGCCCCGCCCGGTCCTGGCCGACGACCTGCTGCCCGAGCGGGCCCTGTGCGGCGACGACATCGCCCGGCAGCGCCTCGTGCACGACGTCTACCGGCCGTTGCACGCCACCGGGACGGCCCTGGTCGAGACGCTCTCAGCGTTCCTCGAGCAGACGTCCTCGCTCGAGGCCACGGCCCGGGCGCTGTTCGTGCACCCCAACACCGTGCGGTACCGCCTGCGCCGGGTCACCGAGGTCACCGGCTACTCGCCGACCGACCCGCGCCACGCCCTCACCCTCCGGCTGGCCCTCGCGCTCGGCCGGCTGGCGGATGCGCACTCCCCGGTGTTGTAGGAACCCCACAACGTCAGTGGTCGACTTTCGTCCGGCTCCGCACCGCCGTGCCGTGGCCCGGTCCGAAAGGGTGGTCCTGTGCTGGTCATCGTCGCTCCCGGTCAAGGCGCCCAGGCGCCCGGCTTCCTCGCGCCCTGGCTCGAGCTGCCTCACTTCGAGGACCGGCTGCGCTGGCTGTCGGCCTGCGCGGGCCTGGACCTCGTGCACTACGGCACCGAGGCCGATGCCGACACGATCCGCGACACCGCGGTGGCCCAGCCGCTGCTGGTCGCCGCCGGCCTGGTCTCGGCGCTGGAGATCTTCCCGCACCCGGCCGACGCGTTCCACGCCGTCGGCGCGGCCGCCGGGCACAGCGTCGGCGAGATCACCGCGGCGGCCGGCACCGGCGTCATCACCGCCGAGCAGGCCATGGTGCTGGTGCGTGAGCGCGGCCGGGCGATGGCCGACGCCGCCGCGCTCAAGCCGACCGGCATGACCGCGGTGCTCGGAGGGGACCTCGACGAGGTCGCCGCCGTCCTCGACCGGCACGGACTCACCGCAGCCAACAACAACGGCGCCGGCCAGGTCGTCGCTGCCGGCACGCTGGAGCAGCTGGCCGCCCTCAAGGACGACCCGCCGGCCAAGGCTCGTCTCGTCCCGCTGTCGGTCGCCGGCGCATTCCACACCGAGCACATGGTGCCTGCCGTCGACACGCTCGCGCGGTACGCCCGGGCCGTGAGCGTCCACGACCCCCGCACCGGCCTCATCTCCAACCGCGACGGCGCGGTGGTCTCCGACGGGCGGGACGTGCTCGCCCGGATCGTGAGCCAGGTGAGCACCCCGGTGCGCTGGGACCGGTGCATGCAGACGATGGGCGAGCTCGGGGTGACCGGCGTCATCGAGGTCCCTCCGGCCGGGACGCTCACGGGGCTGATCAAGCGGGCGCTGCCCGGTGTCGAGACCGTCGCGCTCAAGACGCCGGACGACCTCGACGCGGCCCGTGACCTGGTGGCCCGGCACGGCAAGGCCGCGCCTCAGGACGACTCCCCGACTTGGCGGATGCTGGTCGCGCCCGCCAAGGGCACGATTCGCGTCGTCGACCTCCCGGTCGGCACGCTGCTCGACGCCGGCGACGCGGTCGGCACGCTGGTGAGCCTGCGCGACGAGCTGCCAGTCGTGGCGCCGCACGGCGGCACGGTGGTGGAGTGGCTGGTGGAGGACGGCGACCCGGTCTCGCCCGGACAGCCGATCGTCCGGCTGCACCCCGAGGCGGTGGGGCACTGATGGGCACCGCCATCCAGCCTCCGCAGGGGGCGCAGCACGCACGGATCCTCGGTGTCGGCGGCTACCGCCCGG
>DASVBQ010000060.1:0-5144 GCA_036375795.1 Actinomycetes bacterium | reverse complement strand
AGCGCGATGTCCTCGAGCATCCGGTCGCGGACCGCCGCGTGCCCGCCGGCGCGGCGGTACGTGGCGGCGTCCAGCACGAGCAGCTGCCCGTTCGCGGCAGCGAGGGCCTCGCGGGTTGACCGCTCCGCCAGGTGCAGCGGCAGCGTGATCAGCCACGACCACTGCAGCAGCGGCTGCACCAGCCGCTCGGCCGGGGTCACCGCCAGCTGCCGCGGGTACGGCGAGACCAGGTCCAGGCCCGCCCAGCGCAGCAGCGCGAGCGACGCGGCCACGGCGTGCGGTGCGAGCAGGACGTCGGCGTCGACGAACACGAGGACATCGGCGTCCGGCACCGACGCGGCGAGCTGCGCGCAGGCCCATGGTTTGCCCCACCACCCGGTCGGCAGCGGCGCACCGGTGAGCAACCGGACCCGAGGGTCGTTGCCGGCGACCCGTCGCACGACCTCGGCGGTGCCGTCGGTGGACCCGTCGTCCAGCACCGTCACCGAGAGCTCGCGCACGCCGACCTGGTCGAGCAGCGAGCGCAAGCAGGGCTCGACCCGGTGCGCCTCGTCGCGGACCGGCAGCAGGACGGCGACCCGCTCCGCGACGGGTGGTGGGTCGTGCGGGGGGACGCGCAGCCGGCGCAGGTTCCAGGCGGCGTGCGCCGTGCCCGCCAGGGCGAGCGCGCTGCCGACCGCGGTGAGCGCCCGGCCTAGGCGCGCGACTGCCACAGGGACCAGAGGTAGGGCACGACGAGCAGGCCGAGGGCGACCCCGCCGACGAGCGCGACCGAGTCGGTGCCGAACCAGAAGAGGTTGCCGATGATGTAGCCGATCCAGGTCCAGACCAGCAGGACGGCGGGCACCGACTCGTCCGCCCGGTCGCGGGGAAGCACCGCCGTGAGGACCAGCATCATCAGCGTGCCGACCAGCGCCCACCCGGCGTAGTTGCTCAGGGGGATGCCCTCGACACCGGGCAGCGCCGGTGTCGGGTCGGCCCACGTCCAGTGCCCGTCGCCGACCATCTGCGGGTCGAGGAAGACGTCCCAGGCGACCATGCCGAGCGCGCCCACGACCGGGACCCAGTGCCGGGTCAACCGGCGCGCGGCGAGCAGCACCGGGTAGGCGATCATCGTCCAGGCGAGCGGCACGACCACCGGCACGTCGAGAACTTCTGGGCCGAGCGTGCCCGCATAGGTGTACTCGCCGAACGGCAGGCCGGTCCGCACGCCGACCGCCTCGGCCGCCAGCCCGCCGCCCGCCGTCACGACGACCAGCCCGAGCGCCCAGGCCACGCCCCGGTGCACGATCGCGTGCACCACGCAGGTCGTCGAGAAGAGCAGCACGACCAGGATCGTCACCTGGCGCTGCGCCTCGCCTTCGACCAGCGGGTAGGCGATCTGCGCGGCGACCGTGAGGCCCGCGAGCAGCCACGGCAGCCCGGCCAGCACACCGGTGGGCCGACGGCGACGCCGCGGCGCGGCGTACGCGCGAGTGGTCATCGCCATCGGCGACGTCGATTCATCACGACCCGGGCCGCGGTCCGGCCGGACGCCCCGAACACTCCGCCGCCCGGATGGGTCGAGGCGCCGGTGAGGAACAGTCCGCGCACCGGCGTACGGTAGCCCGCCAGCTCGGGCAGCGGTCGGTAGGCGAACATCGAGTCCAGACCCATCTCGACGTGCATGACGTTGCCGCGGCGCAACCCGAGCTCGCGCTCCAGGTCGAGCGGGGTCTGCACGTGCAGGTGCTCGATGCCGCTGCTGAAGCCGGGAGCGAACCGGTCCACCTGCGCCACGATCTTGTCGGCCTCCCGGCGAGCGATGTCGTCCCATCGCTCGCCGGTCGACAGCTCGTAGGGGTGCCACTGCGCCCACGCCGTCACGTTGTGCCGGCCGGGCGGGGCGATGCCGGGGTCGATCGCCGAGAAGGTCATGAGCAGCACCGCCGGCTCGCTGGGCGTGCGGCCGGCGACGAACTCGCCGTACGCCGACCGCAGCTGGGTCCGGCTCGTCGCGAGCAGCTGCATCGCGGAGTAGGGGGAGTCGTCGTCGGCGGCGGCGTAGCGGGGGAGCGCCGAGGTGCCGAGGCGAACCACCATCCCCAGCCCGTTGCCGACCCGGACCGCGGTCGTGGCCCGGGCGAGCAGTGCCGTGTCGCCCAGCAGCTCGAGTGTGGTCAGGACGTGGCACCCGGCGACCACGGCCCGGGCGTCGAGGTGCTCGCCGGACTCGGTCCGCACCCCGGTCACCCGGTCGCCGGCGCGGGTGATGGCCGTGGCGCCGTCGCCGAGCCGGACGGTGCCGCCGAGGCGTCGCAGCCGCTCGGCCAGGGCGCGGGTCAGTGCGCCCGAGCCGCCGACGGCGCGGCCCGGCGGGACCTTGTGCAGCATCGCGTTCCAGCCCACCAGGTCCGCGGTCGCCACCTCATGGGTCGGGGGGCCGGACTGCGCGCCGAGCCAGGACAGCGCGGTCTTGAGCCGCTCGTCGGCGAAGTGCTCGTCCAGCAGCTGGTCACCGGGCTGGAGGAACTGCCGCGACATCTCCAGCCCGCCGACGGTCGCAGCCTTGCCCGCGCCCCACAGGTGCCGGCCCAGCCGCCCGGCCGTCGGCACGTCCTGGAAGGCCGCGAACACCGCCTCGTTGCGGGCGCCCCAGTCCGTCGCGAACGCGCGGTAGGCCTCGGCGTCGCGGTCGCCGCAGAGGGCGGCGATCGAGTCACAGGTCGCGTCGAGGTTCACCGAGAACGTGATCGCCCGCTGCTCGTCCGGCGCCCCGAACGGCGCAAAGCCCCACGGGTCCATGTCGACGTACGTCAGGCCGCACTCGTCCAGCCGCAGGTCCTCGACGATGCCGGTGTGGCGCACCATGATGTGCGCGCTCGAGCCGCGGTCGACGGCGTAGCCGGGCCACCGCTCGACCGTCGACACCGCGCCGCCGAGCACGGTGTCCTTCTCGACGACCTCGACGTCGAGCCCCTCGCGGGCCAGGTAGCAGGCCGCGACCAGCCCGTTGTGGCCGCTGCCGACCACGACGACGTCCCGGGTGGTCACCCGCGAAGTCTAGGGAGCCCTCGTCAGGGGACCGCGGACGCGATGACCGCGCCGTCCCGGCCCACGGCCTCGGCGAGCACCAGCCGGTCGGCCCGGCGGGACAGCGGGCCCAGGAACGCGTTGACGTCGCCGCCCGTCGTCGGCACGGTCGTGACCGAGTCGTCGCGCCAGTGCAGCCGTACCGACGCCGCGGGTGGCGGGGCGATGCCGGCCACACTGCTGTAGCGGCGGTCGTCGGCGAGCAGCAGCCTCAGCCCGCCGTCGACCGCGGCACAGGCGGCGTCGAAGGGGTTCCAGTCGACGTACGCCTGGCCCTGCGGCCACCAACCGCCTGCGGTGACCCGGCACGCCGTGGACCCGTCGGTGCGCACCTGGACGGGCTGGGCCGGCCGCTCGGTACCGGTCGACGCCACCACTCGCTCCAGCGTGCGGGGCACGTCAGGACCGAGCAGCGAGCCCGCCGGGATCGTGTCGAGTCGCGGCTCGCCGCGCTGCAGCAGGCGCAGCCGGGTCACCGCCTCGGGGGAGGCGATGGGCACGAGTGCCAACCGGTGACGGAGGAACGCCGACGTCCGCACCGGCTGCCCGCCGGGAGCGCTGCTGACGACCTCCACCGTGTCGCCGACCGTCGACGGCACCACGACGACGAGCACGGCGCCGTCGCCGTCGTACGCCGGCTGGGCGATGAGCGAGTCGTACGACGCGTAGCGCGCTCCCGTCCCTCGGCGGACGCGCGCACCCGGCTCGGTCGAGTCGAACGTGACGGTGACCGCCCGCACGGTGCCGTCCTCCGGCACGTCGTGGGTGAGGACGGCGACCACCTGCTCGGACCCCGGTAGCCGGACCGAGACGAGCACGCGCATGTCGGTGCCGCCCAGCGCAGCGGTCACCGCCCGCTGGAACATGTCCTCGGTCAGCGGCACCCGCGTCCACGAGGGCTCGGGGTCAGGGTCCGGCGGCTCGGTCACCCGGTCCACACGGGGCCGGTCCGGCTCGGTCGGGTCGGCCGACAGGGCGAGGGCACCGCCCACGACGAGGACGCTGCTGGCCGCGACGGCGGCGACCCGCAGCCGACGTGCCCTCCGCCGGCGCGCGACCGCCCGCAGCTCGGGGCCGGCCACCCGCCACGTGCCGGCGGCTTCGCCCCGCACGGCCAGCTCGTCCCGGACGGTCGTCTCGAGGTCGGTCACGGCTGCTCCTCACCGAGCCGCGTACGCAGCGCCCGCAGCGCCTTCGCCCGCTGGCTCTTCACCGTGCTGGTCGCGCACCCGAGCGTCTCGGCGACCTGCCCGTCGGTGAGGTCCTCGTAGTAGGACAGGACGACCACGGCACGCTGCCGCGGCGGCAGGGTACGCACAAGGCTCCACAGCGCGTCGTCGCGCAGAGCGATCTCCGGTGCTGCCCGGTCCGGGGGAGCGGCGACCAACCGCTCGACCGGTCGCGGGCGCCGCGCGCGCCAGCGGCTGACTGAGGCGTTGACGAGCATGCGCCGGACGTACGCGAGCGGCAGGTCCGCTGCCACCACCCGCGACCACCGGCCCCAGGCGCGGACCAGGACGTCCTGGAGCAGGTCCTCGGCCTGTCCGTGGTCACCGGTCAGCAGGTAGGCCGTCCGCAGCAGCCGAGAGCCGTGCGACAGCACGAACGCATCGAAGCCCGCCGCGTCGGCGCGAAGAGCGTCGCTGCGCGCACCTCGGAACACGGCCGCGTCGTCCACCTGCACCTCCCACCCATCGTGACGCCTGGAAGGGGGCCCGCGGGTGCCTCGCACCCCACCGATCGGAGGAAACGTTCGTGGGTCAGGTCAGGGCAGGGTGAGGGCGCCGTCGCGGGGGAGGGTCTCGACGTCGACCGGCACGGTCTCCGGGTAGATCAGCCCGGCGCCGGTGTTGAGCAGGACGACCTCGTCGGACGGCGCGAGCCACCCGTGCTGGCGCAGCACGCGCGTCGCCGTGACCGTCGCGGCTCCCTCCGGCGAGAGGAACATGCCCTCGAGCCGACCGGCGAGCATCACGTCGCCGAGCAGGTCGTCGTCGGTGACGGCGACGGCGGTGCCGCCCGTCGCGTAGATCGCGTCCAGGACGAGGAAGTCACCCAGCGCCTTGGGGACG
>DASVBQ010000019.1:0-11394 GCA_036375795.1 Actinomycetes bacterium | reverse complement strand
GACGGCTGCGAGCGGAACCCGCGACCATCTGTGGCTGCTCGCAGGAGCGCTGCTCATGGGGGTCGTCGCAGCCGCCCCTGCGGTGCTCGAGGGCCGCGACCCGGACCGCTCGGCGTCGTCCTCCGGTGCCGCTGCGCGGACGGGCCCCCCGCCCTCGACGAAGATGGACCGCGTCCCGTCCGCCGCCCTGCTGCCGAACCTGGTCGTGCTCCCCGCGGAGGAGCTCGGCCTCTCAGGTCGCGACGGCCGGCGGGTGCTGCGCTTCGCGACGGTCCTGACGAACCGCGGCGCGGGTCCCCTGCAGATTCGGCCGGTCCGCGAGGAGGTGTGCCCGCCAGGGCAGCGCTACGTCGAGCAGCGGGTCTTCCTCGACGCGGACCGCGACCGCAGCTTCGACCGCCGGCGGGATCGCGGGACCGCGGCCTTGCCGGGCGGGTGCATGGTGTTCCACCCCCGTCACGACCACTGGCACTTCGACTCGACCGCGGAGTACGCACTGACGACCCTGGTCGACCCCGCGCCCATCGTGTCGAGGGACAAGGTGAGCTTCTGCCTGCGCGACAGCGAGCCGCTCCGAGGCGCCGCCGAGCGGCACCGGCGGACGTACGAGGACTGCGCCCGCAACCGGCTACAGGGCATCTCCGTCGGCTGGGCCGACCGCTACGACGCAACTCTTTCGGGGCAGCGGCTGCCGCTGCCGACCGGCTTCGCCAACGGCGTCTACTGCCTGCGCCTGGAGGTCGACCCGTTCGACCTGCTCACGGAGGCCGACGAGTCCGACAACACCTCGGCCGTCGCCGTGCGCATCACCGGTCGGTCGGTGAGTCGGGCCGCGAGCAGCTGCTAGCTGCGGTGACCCACGAGGTCATCGACCGTGAGCCGGCGTCGAGGTCCCTTGGGCCGGCTTGGTCGCGGTGACCCAGAGGAAGGACACGACCTTGCCCGCACCCTCGTCCTCTGGCACCTGCTCCGCTCGCTCGAGTGTCAGGCCGGCGCCGGTCACGGCGTCCACCATGGGCTGCACCCCGATGCCGCCGAAGAACATCGGCACCCCGAGCCAGCCCTCCTCGACGTCGTCGCCGGCGACCAACGGCGCACTCGTCAACACCAGACCGCCCGGCCGAAGCCACTCGCCGATCCGGCGCATCAGCGGGGCGTGGGCGACGGACGGCAGGTGGCCGAGCGCGTAGAAGGACACGACGGCGTCCACCGAGCCGGAGGCGAGCGCCAGGTCGCACAGGTCGGCCTGCACCAGAGAGGCAGCCGGCGCCAGCTTGCGGGCGAGGCGCAGCTGTGACATGGACAGGTCGACTCCGAGGACCTGGTGCCGCTCCGCGAGAAGCCGCGTGGCGGGGTCGCCTGGACCACACCCGAGGTCGACCACGGTGCTGCCGCTCGGAAGCCGGTCGAGGACCGCGCCGGCGTAGCGCAGACGCGTCTCACTGGCGTGCGACCACGCGTGGTAGCGCTCCCCGATGACGTCGTAGCCCGACTGCACGATCCGCCGGTAACCCGTCTCGTCCGCGCTCGATCGCTTCACGGTGCTCCAGCCTGCCGCACCCACCTCGTGTCAGGACCAGCACCGACAGGACCAGCACCGTCAGGACCGGCAAGCAGATCGCCTCAGTGCGGACATCCTCACTCGAGGATGGGGTCGGTGCCTTTGGTGTAGCGGCGGCCGAGCGGGCTGGTCCAGGTCTTGGTGTCGTCGTTCGGGTCGACGGTGAGGGTCCAGCGGCCGTGGGTCTTGGCGTTGTGGTGCTGGCGGCACAGCGGGCCGAGGTTGGCCACGACGGTCGTCCCGCCGCGGCCGAAGGTGGTCGCGTGGTCGGTGTCGCAGCCGTCGGCCCGGCGGCTGCAGCCGGGGAACCCGCATCGGCCGTGCACGGCCAGCAGGTGGGCGCGCAGCCGTCCCGAGGGCCGGTACCGGCGGGCACCACGGTCCAGCAGCCGGCGGGTGCCCGGGTCGACGGTCCAGCGCACCCAGTCCCGGTCCCGGGCCAGCTCGCGGGCCAGCCCGGCCGGGATCGGCCCGTAGCCGGGCAGCTCGCCGGCGTGCTCGGCCAGCCCGAACAGGGTGGGCAGGTCGATCACCACCGCCGCGGTCTGCGCCCCGCCGCAGCGGCACCTGGGCACCGGCCCCGCCCCGGTCACCGGCGGCCAGGACGCGACGCCGTCGGGCCGGTCCGAGCCGTCGTCGTCGGCGCTCCCGTCGGCGCTCTCGGCGGTGCGCGGCGGTCGGCGCAGGCCCCGGATGGCGTCGAGCAGGGTGTCCACCCGCAGCGCGTCCAGCCCGGGGTCCTCCCCGGCGCCGGCCCGCAGCGCCCGCTGGGTCGCCCGGGCCCGGTCGGTCAGCGCCTGCCAGGCGTCCTGCGCCCGGTGCGCCGGCATGGTGACGAACCAGGCCTCCATCGCCTCCGGCTGACGCAGCCGGTCGATCGACCGGGACCGCGCCGCCGCCGCGTGCCGGTGCTGCGCCCCGGCCGGGTCGGCCGCGATGACCGCCCGCTCGACCGCCCGGCGGGTCTCGGCCACCGTCTGCCGGCCCGCGCCGGGCAGCACCCGGGCCGCCACCGCGCCGGCCACCTCGTCCGGCAGGTCACCCACCGCCTCGGCGATCACCCGCGCCTGCAGGTAGCCGATCTCCCCGCGACACAGCGCGGCCAGCGTGTCCGGCAGCCGGCCCACCAGGTCGGCGGCCACCCGGGTCCGGCACGCTGCCGTGCCCGGCGAGAGCCGCAGCGCCGCCCCCACCTCGTGCCGGGCCAGGTCACCGTCCAGCCCGGCCCCCTCGGTCGCCTCGACCACCGCCGCCAGCGCCCGCTGCTGCAACCCGTCCACCATCGCCCGGACCCGCTCGAACGCCTCGATCAGCTCCACCCGCGAAACCGGGTCCAGACCGGCCGGGTCCACCGCGGCCAGCCGCGGCAGGTTTGCGAGGGCCGCGGTCCGCTCCGCGCAAGCTTGCACGAATCTCGTCGTCACCTCCCCCGACATCTGTCGCTCCAGCACGGACTCCAACGCGACCGGCCGTTGCGGAGCCAGCCGCCGCCGTGCCGACGTGAGGTCCGTGGCAGTGCGACCGGCGGGTTGTGGCTCTGCGCGTTGTTGCGGGTGCATGGCCAGCGACCATGCGCGCGGAACCGGAGACTCCGCCCACGCAGTGTCGGACACCTGCCTGCCCGACCCCAGCAATCCCATGACCGCACGCTAGACAGGGGGTTGGACACAACCCTCCGCCGCGCGGACCGACAGGACAGGACGCAGGTCATGCGTGCGGTCAGGCCTACAGTCGCGAGGTGCCCAGCAACGCAGCCACCGTCGAGGAGTACCTCGCGGCCCTCGACGACGACCGCCGGGCCCAGATCGAGCCGGTCTACCGCGTGATCCACGACGCCATGCCTGCTGGCTACCAGGAGACGATGGCCTGGGGCATGATCACCTGGTCGGTTCCGCTAGGGCGGTTCCCGGACACCTACAACGGCCAACCCTTGGCCTACGTCTCGCTCGCCGCCCAGCAGCGGCACAGCGCGCTCTACCTGATGGGTCTCTACAGCGACAGCGAGCAGGCGAGCGCCTTCCGCGATCGCTGGACCGAGGACGGCCGCAAGCTCGACATGGGCAAGAGCTGCCTTCGCTTCCGCCAGGCCGGGGACCTGCGCCTGGACCTCATCGCGGAGGCTGTCCGAAGCACCCCACCGGACAGGTTGATCGCGCTGCACGAGAGGGCGCGCGCCAGCCGGCAGACCTGACGTTCGCTCAGAGCCCGACGGACGTGTAGAGCGCCCCGACCTCCTGCTGGCTCAGGCGCCGGTGCTTCCCCGGCTTGAGGTTGCCCAGGGCGACCGGCCCGACGCTCGTGCGCACCAGCCGGGACACCGGGTGGCCGACCTCTGCCAGCATGCGGCGTACGACGTGCTTGCGCCCCTCGTGCAACGACACCTCGACCATCACCCGGGACCCGACCGTGCTGACCAGGCGGAACGAGTCGGCGTGCACCACGCCGTCGTCGAGCTCCACGCCGGCCCGCAGCCGCTTCCCCACGTCGCGCGCGACGGGGCCGGTGATCTCTGCGAGGTAGGTCTTCTCCACGCCGTACGACGGGTGCGCGAGCCGGTGCGCGAGGTCACCGTCGTTGGTCAGCAGGATCAGGCCCTCGGTGTCGACGTCGAGCCGGCCGACGTTGAACAGGCGGGCCGACCGGTCGGCGACGTAGTCGGCCAGCGACGGACGGCCCTCCGGGTCGCTCATCGTGCTCACGACGCCCTTGGGCTTGTTCAGCGCGAGGTAGACGTGTCCGGGCGCGGACGCGATGCGCATGCCGTCGACCTTGATGACCGCCCGGTCCGGGTCGACCCGCACGCCCTGGACCCGGATCGTCTTGCCGTCGACCTCGACCCGGCCCTCCTCGATGAGCAGCTCGCACGCGCGGCGGCTCCCGAGCCCGGCCGCCGCCAGCACCCGCTGCAGCCGGACCCCTTCCTGGGCGTTCACGCCGAGGCCACCTCGTCGAGGCCGTCCAGATCGGGCAGGAACGGCGCGAGGTCCGGCAGCTCGTCGAGGCCGCGCAGGCCGAGCCGTTCGAGGAAGTACGACGTCGTGCGGTACAGGATCGCGCCACCCTCGCCGTCCTGCCCGGCCTCCTCGACCAGGCCGCGCGCCACGAGCGTGCGCATCACACCGTCGACGTTGACGCCGCGCACCGCCGACACCCGCGCCCGGCTCACCGGCTGCCGGTAGGCGACCACCGCGAGGGTCTCGAGCGCCGCCTGGGTGAGGCGCGCGTGCTGGCCGTCGAGCACGAACCGTTCGACGTACGCCGTGCAGGAGGAGCGGGTGTAGTAGCGCCACCCGCCGGCCACCTGGCGCAGCTCGAAGCCACGACCCGCCTCGTCGTACTCCGCGGCGAGGCCTCGCAACGCCTCGAGCACCTCCTCGGTCGGCCGCTCCGTCACCTGAGCCAGCAGCACCTCGCTCACCGGCTCGTCGACGACCATGAGGATGGCCTCCAGCGCCGTACGCAGGGCCGGGCCCTCATCGCCGATGTGGGCCAGGTGGGCCAGCTGCACCTCCGACGCCGGCTCGGTCTCGGGGTGCTCCTCGGGCTGGTCAGACATCCTGGCTCTCCTGTGCGGGGTCGTTCTCCGGTGAGTCGCCCGGCGACTCACCCCGTGGCTCGTCGGTCTCGTCGGTCTCCTCGGTCTCGTCGAACTCGTCCTCGACCTCGACCTCGCCCTCGTCGGTCCCCGTCCACCTGATGTGCAGCTCACCGAGCGGGTCGACCTGGTCGAAGACGACCGCGCCCTCGCGGTAGAGCTCGAGCAGCGCGAGGAAGCGCGCCACCACGACGAGCGTCCCCTCGCAGTCGGCGGTGAGCTGGCGGAAGGTGCTCGACCGGGAGCGGCGCAGCGCGGTGACCAGTAGCGCGGCCTGCTCGCGCACGCTGACGGCGGGGGCGTGCAGGTGGTCGACCGAGACGGTCGGGATGGGCTTCGGCGCGAGCGCGCGGGCCGCCAGCGCCGCGAACTCCTGCGGCCCCAGGCCGAGCAGCACCTCCGGCAGCAGGCCGGCGAGCTGCGGCTCCAGCGTCACCGCCCGCGGGAAGCGGCCGGCCTCGGTGGCCATCCGGCCGGCGAACACCGCGGCGACCTGCTTGTACGCGCGGTACTGCAGCAGTCGGGCGAACAGCAGGTCCCGCGCCTCCAGCAGCGCGAGGTCATCCTCGTCCTCGACCTCGCCGCTGGGCAGCAGCCGGGCCGCCTTGAGGTCGAGCAGCGTGGCCGCCACCACGAGGAACTCGGTCGCCTGCCCCAGGTCCCACTCGGCGCCCATCGCCTTGATGTGGGCGATGAACTCGTCGGTGACCTTCGATAGCGCCACCTCGGTGACGTCGAGCTTGTGCTTGGCGATCAGCCCGAGCAGCAGGTCGAACGGCCCCTCGAAGAGGTCGCCCAGGTCGACGTGGAACGCGTCCGGGGACGGCGCAGCCGCGCCATCGGCCGGAACGGTCCCCTCGAACTGGTCCACTGTCGCGCTCCGCCTACGCTCGTACCTCGCTGCGGGCGTCGCCGCTCCGTCCCCGGCACGGTAGTCCAGCACCGTCACGCGAGAGAAACCGATCAGGTCGCGCGCAGGCGCGCGACGACGACGCTGTCCTCGCCGTGCGTCTCGAGGTCGAGCAGCATCTCGGCCACGGCCTCGCGGACCAGGCGGCCCCGGTCGACCGCGACCCCGTGCTCGGCGCGCAGCACGAGCCGGGCCTGCTCCAGCGCCACCAGCTCCTCGGGGCTGACGTACACGGTGATCTTCTCGTCGTGGCGCTCGCGCCCCGACGTCCGCTGGGCCGCCGGCCGCAGGCGACGCACCTGCGCCGTCGGCTCCTCCTCGCCGTCGGGCTTCCCGGCCGGGGTGGGGCTCACGTGCCCGGGCACCGTGCCAGCACCTCCTTGGCCAGCTGGCGGTAGGAGTAGGCGCCACCGGACGTCGTCGCGAAGGTCGTGATCGGCTCACCGGCGACGGTCGTCTCCGGGAAACGCACGGTGCGGCTGATCGCCGTGTGGAAGACCTTGTCCTCGAACGCCTCGACGAGCCGCGCCAGGACCTCCCGGCTGTGCACCGTGCGGGAGTCGTACATCGTGGCGACCAGGCCGTCGATCTCCAGCTCCGGGTTGAGCCGGTCCTGCACCTTCTGGATCGTCTCGACGAGCATCGCCACGCCGCGCAGCGCGAAGAACTCGCACTCCAGCGGGACGATCACGCCCTGCGAGGCGGTGAGCGCGTTGACCGTCAGCAGCCCCAGCGAGGGCTGGCAGTCGATCAGGACGTAGTCGTAGTCGGCCACGGCCGGCGCCAGGGCGCGCGAGAGCACCTGCTCCCGGGCCACCTCGGTGACCAGCTGGACCTCGGCGGCGGACAGGTCGATGTTGCTCGGCAGGAGGTCCATGCCCGGGATGTTCGTCTTGAGCACGACCTCCTCGAGCGTCGTGCCCCGCTCCATCAGCAGGTTGTAGATGCTCTTGTCGATGTCGTAGGGGTTCACCCCGAGCCCGACCGAGAGGGAGCCCTGCGGGTCGAAGTCGACGAGCAGCACCTTGCGGCCGTACTCCGCCAGCGCAGCACCCAGGTTGATCGTCGTCGTGGTCTTCCCGACGCCACCCTTCTGGTTGCACATCGACACGATCCGCGCCGGCCCGTGCGTCTCGCGCGGCGCGGGCTCCGGGAACACCGGCATCGGGCGCCCGGTGGGGCCGATCGGGCGGTTCGCGGTCGCCGGGGATGAAGCCGGCTCGGCGACCGTGACGGTCGGCTCGGCCACGGCCGCCGCGACCGCCTGCGGCACGGCGGGGATCTCGATCTGCTGGGGCTGCTCGCTGTCCTCGGGCGGGACGAACGGTTGGGTGCTCACGGGGCCGTCCTCGGATTTGTCGACTCGTCGGCCTGTCGCCGTACCGACCTTCCCGCCCGACAGTAGGGACGGCCGGCCGCAACCCGAAGCCGCCACGCCGGTGCGCCGGCACTTCTCGCCACGGTTCGGCAAAGCCGGTCAGGTCTCGGCGCCCCGTTGCCGAGACTCCCCCGGTGCCACGTACCTCCCGCCTGCTCCGTCCGCTCGTCCTCGCGACCACCGCCCTCGCCCTGCTGCTGAGCCCCCTCAGCCCGGCCACCGCCGCCCCACTCGCCCCGTCCGCGACCACGGCGACCGTCGGCGGCGACGTCTCCTGGCCGCAGTGCCCGGTCGGCATGGGCATCCCGTCGCGCCGCTCGCTCGGCCTGCCGATGCCCGGAGCCACGGCGCAGTTCATCGTCATCGGCCTGACCAACGGCCCGGCGTTCACACCCAACCCGTGCCTGGCCACCCAGGTCGCCTGGGCCCGGGAGCGCAGCCTGCCGACGTCGACGTACGCGGTCGCCACCTGGCCCACCGCCCGCCAGGTCGCCCGGCACGGCACGAAGGGGCCGTACGCGGGGACGACGCTGCGCTCCCGGCTGCGCAACGTCGGCTATGCCGAGGGCCGGTACAACCTGGCCCGGCTGGCGTCGGTCGGCCTGACCGTGCCGCACGTGTGGATCGACGTGGAGCACTACTCGATCCGTCCCTGGTCGTCGAGCACGCGGAACAACCGCGCCGTCGTACGCGGGATCGTGCGCGCCTACCAGGACGCCGGCGTGGCCACCGGCTTCTACTCCACGACCCTGCAGTGGCCGGACATCGTGGGCACGGTGCGCTGGGGGCTGCCGGAGTGGCACACGGCGGGGCCACGCAGCAAGGCGGTCGCGCTGAGCCGGTGCACCGAGCGGTCCTTCCAGGGCGGCCCGATCGTGCTCGCCCAGTGGTGGACCGACACCGCCGACCACGACCTGGTCTGCCCCACCGGCCCGGCCACGTCCTCGATGACGGCGTTCTTCGCGACGAGCTGACGGCCGGGAGCGGACGTCAGGGGGTGCGACCGATGAAGGCGAGCAGCCGCGTCTGCACGTCGGCGTCGTCGGGCACCTCGACCCGTGGACCGTACTGGCCGCTCGCGCGGAGCACGTCGTCGAGCGGGCGCATCCCCTCGAGCAGCTGGGCGCACCTGTCGGGATCGAGGCGCTCGTCCTGGCCGGTGGCACGCGCCAGGTCCCAGGTGTGCATGAACACGTCAGCGGTGTAGAACCGGTCGACCGCCTGGTCCAGCGGGACCTCGCCGACGTGCCGGTTCGAGAGCACCCGGGTCGCCGTTGCCGGATCGTCGAGGAGCGCCTGCACGCCGTCGCTGTGCACCGTCCACGCGGCGACCGGGTCGTCGTCCACCGACGGTCCCGACGGCAGCTCGACACCGGCGCCGGCCTTCAGGAAACCCGGGAACCACTCGACGAGGTGGCGCACCACGTCACGCGCCACCCAGCCTGCACAGGGCGCCGGGTTGTCCCAGGCTCCCGGTGGGACGCCGCGGACCCGCTCGGTGAACGCAGCGGCGACGGTGCGGTGCTCGTCTGCTGCGCCGGTCATCGCCTGCCTCACCCGCCAGGTAAACCATTCGGTTGAATGCAACGTACGGCGAGGCTCCCGATGTTGTCAACCGGGTGGTTGAGGACGCCGAGGGCCCGGGTCAGCGGGCGCGGGGGTGCGCGGTCGCGTAGACCTCCCGCAGCCGGTCGACGGTGACCAGGGTGTAGACCTGCGTCGTCGTCACCGAAGCGTGGCCGAGCAGCTCCTGCACCACGCGGACGTCGGCGCCCCCGTCGAGCAGGTGCGTCGCGAACGAGTGCCGCAGTGTGTGCGGGGAGATCTCCCGGGTGATCCCGGCCCGCCGCGCGGCCGCCCGCAGCACCGTCCACGCGCTCTGTCGCGACAGCCGTCCGCCGCGCGCATTGAGGAACAGCGCCGGCGACCCCTGCCCCGCCGCGGCGAGCGCCGGACGGCCGCGCACCAGGTACGCCGACACCGCCTCCCGGGCGAACGACCCCACCGGGACCACCCGCTCCTTGCTGCCCTTGCCGAGCAGCCGGACGGTGCCGTGCTCCAGGTCCAGCTCGTCGACGTCGAGCCCCACGGCCTCGGAGATGCGGGCGCCGCTGCCGTAGAGCAGCTCCAGCAGGGCCCGGTCGCGCAGGGCGCGCGGAGTGTCGTCCGCGCTGGCGCCGGCGAGCAGCGCCTCGACGTCCTCGACCGAGATGGCCTTGGGCAGCCGCTTCGGCGGCGCCGGCGGCCGGACCCCCCGCGCCGGGTCGGCGCTCGTCAGCCCCTCGCGGAGCAGGAAGCGGTGCAGCCCGCGGACCGCGACGACGGCGCGTGCCGCCGAGTTCGCCGCCAGCGGCGGGTGCTCCTCGTCGCCCTCTCGCAGCGCCACGAGGAACGACGACACGTGCGCCTCGGTGACCTCTCCCGGCTCCCGCACGCCCGCGGCGGTGACGTGGGCGAGATAGCGCCGCAGGTCGCGCCGGTAGGACGCCAGCGTGTTCGGGGCGAGGCCGCGCTCGACCGCCAGGTGGTCCAGGTAGGTCCGCAGCGCGACGTGCATCGCCGACCCGGCCTCGGGCGAGGTCATGCGTGGCGGCTCAGCGCAGCGCCTCGTCGAGCGCGAGCACCTCGGCGCCGTGCGCCTCGGCGACCGGCCCGTAGGTGATCCGCCCGTCGTAGGTGTTCAGGCCGAGCGCCAGGGCCTTGTCCGCCCGCAGCGCGTCGCGCCAGCCCTTGTTGGCCAGCTCCACGGCGTACGGCAGCGTGACGTTCGTCAGGGCGTACGTCGAGGTGTGCGGCACGGCGCCGGGCATGTTGGCGACGCAGTAGAAGACCGAGTCGTGCACCTGGTACGTCGGGTCCGCGTGCGTGGTGGGCCGGGAGTCCTCGAAGCAGCCACCCTGGTCGATGCTGATGTCGACCAGCACCGAGCCTGGGCGCATCCGGCTGACCAGGTCGTTGCTGACCAGCGTGGGTGCCTTCGCTCCGGGCACCAGCACCGCGCCGATCACCAGGTCCGCGTCGATGCAGGCCCGCTCGATCTCGTACGCGTTCGACGCGACGGTCTGCAGGTGCCCCTGGTAGATCGCGTCCGCCTGCCGGAGCCGGGCGACGTTCTTGTCCAGCAGCAGCACCTCGGCCTGCATGCCGAGCGCGATCGCGGCGGCGTTCATGCCGGAGACGCCGGCGCCGATGACCACGACCTTCGCGGCGTACACGCCGGAGACGCCGCCCATCAGGATGCCCCGGCCGCCCTCGGCGCGCATCAGCGTGTGCGCGCCGACCTGCGGCGCGAGGCGGCCCGCGACCTCGGACATCGGCGCGAGCAGCGGCAGCGAGCGGTCCGGCAGCTCGACGGTCTCGTACGCGATGCCGGTCACCTTGCGGTCGACGAGCGCGTCCGTGCAGGCCTTGGAGGCGGCGAGGTGGAGGTAGGTGAAGAGGGTCTGCCCCTCCCGCATCCGCTGGTACTCCTCCTCGATCGGCTCCTTCACCTTCAGGATCAGGTCGCCGGTGCCCCACACGTCGTCGGCGGTGGCGAGGATCTGCGCACCGGCCGCGAGGTAGTCCTGGTCGGGGATCGAGGAGCCGCCGCCGGCCTCCCTTTCCACGTACACCTCGTGCCCGTTGGCGACGAGCTCGTGGACGCCGGACGGGGTGATGGCGACGCGGTACTCGTGGTTCTTGACCTCGCGAGGGATGCCGACCTTCACGGCTATCAACGTCCTTCGATACGTCGGTGCCGACCTCGTTGTCGGCGCGCCCGGAGTCTAGTCAGGTCACCCGCGGGGAAAGCGGTCCGGATGAAGCTGTACGCCGACCGCCCGAGGCGCCTGCTCCACCAGCTCCTGGGCGACGTCCTGGAGGTGGTCCTGGTCTTCCTCGGCATCCGGCTCGGCCGCCGGGTGCACGAGGCGGTCGCCGCCCTGGCCGAGCCGGGACGGGACGCGGAG
>DASVBQ010000017.1:0-17703 GCA_036375795.1 Actinomycetes bacterium | reverse complement strand
GGCCGCCAGGACAAGGTCGAGAAGACCAAGACGCCCGCGCTCAAGGGCAGTCCGCAGCGCCGCGGCGTCTGCACCCGCGTGTACACGACCACGCCCAAGAAGCCGAACTCCGCGCTGCGCAAGGTCGCCCGCGTCCGGCTCACCAGCGGCATCGAGGTCACGGCGTACATCCCGGGCGTCGGCCACAACCTGCAGGAGCACTCGATCGTGCTCGTGCGTGGCGGCCGCGTGAAGGACCTCCCGGGCGTCCGCTACAAGATCATCCGCGGGTCGCTCGACACGCAGGGCGTGAAGAACCGCAAGCAGGCCCGCAGCCGCTACGGCGCGAAGAAGGAGAAGAGCTGATGCCGCGCAAGGGTCCCGCCCCGAAGCGACCGGTCATCATCGACCCGGTCTACAACTCGCCGCTGGTCACGTCGCTGGTGAACAAGGTCCTGACCGACGGCAAGCGCTCGGTCGCCGAGTCCATCGTCTACGGCGCACTCGAGGGCTGCCGGGACAAGACCGGCACCGACCCGGTCATCACGCTCAAGCGCGCCATGGACAACGTCAAGCCGGCCCTCGAGGTCCGCAGCCGCCGGGTCGGCGGCGCGACCTACCAGGTGCCCGTCGAGGTGCGGCCGAGCCGCTCGACCACGCTGGCCCTGCGCTGGCTGGTCGGCTACTCCCGCCAGCGCCGCGAGAAGACCATGACCGAGCGCCTGATGAACGAGCTCCTCGACGCCAGCAACGGCCTGGGCGCGAGCGTCAAGCGCCGCGAGGACACCCACAAGATGGCCGAGTCCAACAAGGCCTTCGCGCACTACCGCTGGTGAGCGGTAGCACCCCTGCATCGACCATTACGTCGACCGAGAGAAGACTGAGCTAGCAGTGGCACTCGACACCGCCGTGATCGACCTGGCCAAGGTCCGCAACATCGGGATCATGGCCCACATCGACGCGGGCAAGACCACGACGACCGAGCGGATCCTCTACTACACCGGCATCACGTACAAGATCGGTGAGGTCCACGAGGGCGCCGCCACCATGGACTGGATGGAGCAGGAGCAGGAGCGCGGCATCACCATCACGTCGGCCGCGACGACCTGCGAGTGGGACGACCACACGATCAACATCATCGACACCCCTGGCCACGTCGACTTCACCGTCGAGGTGGAGCGGTCGCTGCGCGTGCTCGACGGCGCGGTCGCGGTGTTCGACGGCGTTGCCGGCGTGGAGCCGCAGTCGGAGACGGTGTGGCGTCAGGCCGACCGCTACCACGTGCCGCGGATCTGCTTCGTCAACAAGCTCGACCGCACCGGTGCGGAGTTCCACCGCTGCGTCGACATGATCGTGACCCGCCTGCACGCGACCCCGCTGGTCCTGCAGATCCCGGTGGGCACCGAGGCCGACTTCAAGGGCGTCATCGACCTGATCGCCATGAAGGCGCTGCTGTGGAGCGACGAGGCAGCCAAGGGCGAGATGTACGACACCGTCGACATCCCGGCGACCCATCTCGAGGCGGCCCGCGAGTGGCGCGACAAGCTCGTCGAGACCCTCGCCGAGAACGACGACGAGATCATGGAGCTCTACCTCGAGGGCCACGAGCCCAGCGATGAGCAGCTGATCGCCGGCGTCCGCCGCGCGACCATCGCCAGCAAGATCACGCCGGTGCTGACCGGGTCCGCGTTCAAGAACAAGGGCGTCCAGCCCATGCTCGACGCCGTCGTCCGCTACCTGCCGTCCCCGCTGGACGTTGGCGCGGTCGAGGGCCACGCCGTCGGCGACGAGGAGAAGATCGAGTCGCGCGACCCGGACAAGGACGCCCCCCTCGCGACGCTGGCCTTCAAGATCGCCAGCGACCCGCACCTGGGCAAGCTGACCTACATCCGCATCTACTCCGGCACGATGACCGCGGGCTCGGCGGTGCTCAACAGCACCAAGGGGCACAAGGAGCGGATCGGCAAGATCTACCGGATGCACGCGAACAAGCGCGAGGAGATCGAGAAGGCCACCGCCGGCCAGATCGTCGCGGTCATGGGTCTGAAGAACACCACGACCGGCGACACGCTGTGCGGCCCCGAGGCTCCGGTGATCCTGGAGTCGATGAACTTCCCGGCCCCGGTCATCTCGGTGGCCATCGAGCCGAAGTCCAAGGCGGACCAGGAGAAGCTCGGCACCGCCATCCAGCGCCTCGCCGAGGAGGACCCGACCTTCCAGGTCCGCACCGACGAGGAGACCGGCCAGACGATCATCGCCGGCATGGGCGAGCTGCACCTCGAGGTGCTCGTCGACCGGATGAAGCGCGAGTTCCGGGTCGAGGCCAACATCGGCAAGCCGCAGGTGGCCTACCGCGAGACCATCCGCAAGAAGGTCGAGCGCCACGACTACACGCACAAGAAGCAGACCGGCGGGTCGGGCCAGTACGCCAAGGTCCAGATCGCGATCGAGCCCACCGGCGCCGGCGACGGCGGCTACGAGTTCGAGAACAAGGTCACCGGCGGCCGCATCCCGCGGGAGTACATCCCGTCGGTCGACGCCGGCGCCCAGGAGGCCATGGAGTTCGGTGTCGTCGCGGGCTACCCGCTCGTCGACATCAAGGTCACCCTGCTCGACGGCGCCTACCACGAGGTGGACTCGTCCGAGCTGGCTTTCAAGATCGCCGGTTCGATGGCGTTCAAGGAGGCGGCCCGCAAGGCGGACCCCGTCATCCTCGAGCCGATGATGTCGGTCGAGGTGACCACGCCCGAGGACTACATGGGCGAGGTCATCGGCGACCTGAACTCCCGCCGTGGCCAGATCCAGGCCATGGAGGAGCGGTCCGGTGCCCGGGTCGTGAACGCGCTCGTACCCTTGTCGGAGATGTTCGGCTACGTCGGAGACCTCCGGAGCAAGACCCAGGGCCGGGCGAGCTACAGCATGCAGTTCGACTCCTACGCCGAGGTTCCTCGCAACGTGGCGGAAGAGATCATCAAGAAGGCCAGAGGCGAGTAGACCTGTCCCGGCCGACCAGCCAGCACGTCGTACGGCGTAACAACCTCAAGTCCTAGGAGGGACCCCAGTGGCGAAGGCGAAGTTCGAGCGGACTAAGCCGCACGTCAACATCGGCACCATCGGTCACATCGACCACGGCAAGACGACGCTGACCGCGGCGATCACCAAGGTGCTGCATGACAAGTACCCCGACCTCAACGAGGCCTCGGCGTTCGACCAGATCGACAAGGCTCCCGAGGAGCGTCAGCGCGGCATCACGATCTCGATCGCGCACGTCGAGTACCAGACCGAGTCGCGCCACTACGCGCACGTCGACTGCCCTGGTCACGCCGACTACATCAAGAACATGATCACCGGTGCGGCCCAGATGGACGGCGCGATCCTCGTCGTCGCCGCCACCGACGGCCCGATGCCGCAGACGAAGGAGCACGTCCTCCTGGCCCGCCAGGTCGGCGTCCCCTACATCGTCGTGGCGCTGAACAAGGCCGACATGGTCGACGACGAGGAGATCCTGGAGCTCGTCGAGCTCGAGGTCCGCGAGCTGCTCTCGGAGTACGAGTTCCCGGGCGACGACCTGCCGGTCGTGCGCGTCTCGGCGCTGAAGGCGCTCGAGGGCGACGCCGAGTGGAGCGACAAGGTCATGGAGCTGATGAACGCGGTCGACACCGCGATCCCGCAGCCGGAGCGCGAGGTCGACAAGCCGTTCCTCATGCCGATCGAGGACGTCTTCACGATCACCGGTCGCGGCACGGTCGTCACCGGCCGTATCGAGCGGGGGATCATCAAGGTCAACGAGACCGTTGACATCGTCGGCATCCGGCCGGAGAAGCAGACCACCACGGTCACCGGCGTCGAGATGTTCCGCAAGCTCCTCGACGAGGGCCAGGCCGGTGAGAACGTCGGTCTGCTCCTGCGCGGCACCAAGCGTGAGGACGTCGAGCGCGGCATGGTCGTGATCAAGCCCGGCACGACCACCCCGCACACCGAGTTCGAGGCGAACGTCTACATCCTGTCCAAGGACGAGGGTGGCCGGCACACGCCGTTCTTCAACAACTATCGTCCGCAGTTCTACTTCCGGACGACCGACGTGACCGGCGTCGTGACCCTCCCCGAGGGGACCGAGATGGTCATGCCGGGCGACAACACCGAGATGAAGGTCGACCTGATCCAGCCGATCGCCATGGAGGAGGGCCTGCGCTTCGCCATCCGCGAGGGCGGCCGCACCGTGGGCGCCGGCCGGGTCACCAAGATCGTCAAGTAGGTACAGCACCACGCGCGGATTCGCCTTCGCCGCACCACCTGCGGCATACTGAGGCGAGTTGCTCGGCGGGACGGCCGGGCGGAGGGCACCCGAGAGGGGGCCCATCAGGTCCGGCCGTCCCCGCCGTGCGCCCGGGAGCGTCACGAGCAACGTGCGCACCCGGGTCGCGACCAGACCCCGACAAGCCCCCGACCACCTGTGTTCCCCGCGGGGCCGCGACACGCCCGACCTCGGGGGTCGGACAGGGGCCATGACCAACGGGTCGTCCGGAGCCCCCACGGGGGCGGCCGGACCGGCCTGCCGCAGCGGTACGAACGAGAAGGAACGAAGCGAAGCCATGGCGGGACAGAAGATCCGCATCAGGCTCAAGGCCTACGACCACGAGGTCATCGACTCGTCGGCGCGCAAGATCGTCGACACGGTGACCCGTACGGGTGCGCAGGTCGCCGGCCCGGTGCCGCTGCCGACCGAGAAGAACGTGTACTGCGTGATCCGTTCGCCGCACAAGTACAAGGACTCGCGCGAGCACTTCGAGATGCGCACGCACAAGCGGCTCATCGACATCATCGACCCCACGCCGAAGACCGTCGACTCGCTCATGCGGCTCGACCTGCCGGCGGGCGTCGACATCGAGATCAAGCTCTGACGACATCGAGGGACGCGCCAGTCATGGGTAAGCAGATGAAGGGGCTGCTGGGCGAGAAGCTCGGCATGACCCAGGTCTTCGACGAGAACAACCGGATCGTGCCGGTGACCGTCGTGCAGGCCGGCCCCTGCGTCGTCACGCAGGTGCGCTCGGTCGACACCGACGGCTACGCCGCCGTCCAGATCGGCTTCGGCGCCATCGACCCGCGCCGGGTGAACAAGCCCGAGAGCGGCCACTTCGCCAAGGCCGGCGTGACGCCGCGCCGGGTGACGGTGGAGCTGCGCACCGACGACGCCACCGAGTACACGCTCGGACAGGAGCTGACGGCCGAGCTGTTCGAGGCCGGCCAGCGGGTCGACGTCACCGCGACCAGCAAGGGCAAGGGCACCGCCGGCGTCATGAAGCGTCACGGCTTCAAGGGTCTGGGCGCGGGGCACGGCACGCAGCGCAAGCACCGCTCGCCGGGCTCCATCGGCGGCTGCGCGACGCCGGGCCGGGTCTTCAAGGGCCTGCGCATGGCCGGCCGCATGGGCGGCGTCCGGACGACGACCCAGGGCCTCACGGTCCACGCCGTCGACGCCGACAAGGGGCTGCTGCTCATCAAGGGCGCGCTGCCGGGACCGAAGGGCGCTCTCGTCCTGGTCCGCACCGCCGCCAAGGGCACGCTCGCCAAGAAGGGAGCCGACCAGTGACCGCCACGACCACCGAGCCGACGAACCTCGAGATCGAGGTCCGCGACCCCAAGGGCGCCTCGGCCGGAACCGTCACGCTGCCGGCGGACGTCTTCGACGTCCAGGTCAACGTGCCGCTGATCCACCAGGTGGTCGTCGCGCAGCTCGCGGCGGCCCGCCAGGGCACGCACGACACCAAGAGCCGTGGCGAGGTCCGCGGCGGTGGCCGTAAGCCGTACCGCCAGAAGGGCACCGGTCGCGCCCGCCAGGGCTCGACGCGTGCTCCGCAGTTCGCCGGCGGTGGCGTCGTGCACGGCCCCAGCCCGCGGTCCTACGCCCAGCGCACGCCCAAGAAGATGAAGGCCGCCGCCCTGCGTGGTGCCCTCTCCGACCGGGCGCGCAACGGCCG
This sequence comes from Actinomycetes bacterium, assembly GCA_036375795.1. Classification (GTDB taxonomy): domain Bacteria; phylum Actinomycetota; class Actinomycetes; order JACCUZ01; family JACCUZ01; genus DASVBQ01. The sequence goes on along the minus strand of DASVBQ010000017.1, from coordinate 11,743 downwards.
CATCCACGTGGTCTCGGGCCTGCTCGAGGGCGACGCCCCGTCGACCCGCAGCGCGGTCGCCGTGCTCGCCGGCCTCTCCGAGCGCAAGCACGTGCTCGTGGTGGCCCAGCGCAGCGACGAGCTGACCTGGAAGAGCCTGCGCAACGCCGAGCGCGTGCACCTGCTCGTCCCGGACCAGCTCAACACCTACGACGTGCTCGTCTCCGACGACGTGGTCTTCACCCGCGGCGCGCTCGACGAGTTCCTGGCCGGGCCGGCCACCGGCCGCTCCGCCAAGGGCGCCGCACGCGAGAGCGAGACGCAGAACGGAGATGTCGACTGATGTCATCGCTGCACAAGGACCACCGCGACGTCCTGCTCGCGCCGGTCGTCTCCGAGAAGAGCTACGGGCTCCTCGACGAGAACAAGTACACGTTCCTGGTGCACCCGGACGCCAACAAGACCGAGATCAAGATCGCGGTCGAGAAGGTCTTCGGCGTCAAGGTCAACGGTGTCAACACGATCAACCGTGAGGGCAAGCGCAAGCGCACCCGTACGGGCTGGGGGCGCCGCAACGCCACCAAGCGCGCGATCGTGACCGTGGCCGAGGGTGACCGCATCGACATCTTCGGAGGGCCGGTCAGCTAATGGGCATCCGCAAGTACAAGCCGACCACCCCGGCCCGCCGGGGCTCGAGCGTCGCCGACTTCGTCGAGGTCACGCGCACCGAGCCCGAGAAGTCGCTGGTGCGCCCGCTGCACAACAAGGGCGGCCGCAACAACTCGGGGCGCATCACCACCCGCCACCAAGGCGGAGGGCACAAGCGCGCCTACCGGGTCATCGACTTCCGTCGCCACGACAAGGACGGCGTGCCGGCCAAGGTCGCGCACATCGAGTACGACCCCAACCGCACGGCCCGCATCGCGCTGCTGCACTACCTCGACGGCGAGAAGCGCTACATCCTCGCCCCGAACCGCCTCAAGCAGGGCGACCGGATCGAGAACGGTCCCTCGGCCGACATCAAGCCGGGCAACAACCTGCCGCTGCGCAACATCCCGGTCGGCACGGTGATCCACGCCATCGAGCTCCGGCCCGGCGGCGGCGCGAAGATCGCCCGGTCCGCCGGGACGAGCGTGCAGCTCGTCGCCAAGGACGGGCCGTACGCCCAGCTGCGCATGCCTTCGGGCGAGATCCGCAACGTCGACGCGCGCTGCCGCGCGACCGTCGGCGAGGTGGGCAACGCGGAGCAGTCGAACATCAACTGGGGCAAGGCCGGCCGCATGCGCTGGAAGGGCAAGCGCCCGACCGTGCGCGGTGTCGCCATGAACCCGGTCGACCACCCGCACGGTGGCGGTGAGGGCAAGACGTCCGGTGGTCGCCACCCGGTGAACCCGAACGGCAAGCCCGAGGGGCGCACCCGCCGGCCCAACAAGGCCAGCAACGCGATGATCGTCCGCCGCCGCAAGACCGGCAAGAAGCGCTGATCGGAGATCTGGAACCATGCCGCGTTCCCTGAAGAAGGGTCCCTTCGTGGACGACCACCTCATCAAGAAGGTGGACGCCCAGAACGAGAAGGGCACCAAGAACGTCATCAAGACGTGGTCCAGGCGGTCCATGATCGTTCCGGCCATGCTCGGCCACACGATCGCGGTCCACGACGGGCGCAAGCACGTCCCCGTGTTCGTCACCGAGGCGATGGTGGGCCACAAGCTCGGCGAGTTCGCCCCCACGCGCACGTTCCGCGGGCACGTGAAGGACGACAGGAGGTCGCGCCGTGGCTGACGCTGCTACCCGTGCCGGCCTGACGGTCGAGACCGACCCGTCCGCGCGCGCTCAGGCCCGCTACGTCCGCGTGACGCCGATGAAGGCCCGCCGCGTCGTGGACCTCATCCGCGGGATGCAGGCCGAGCAGGCTCTGGCCGTGCTGCGGTTCGCGCCGCAGACCGCCAGCGAGCCGGTCTACAAGGTCTTGGCCAGCGCGGTCGCGAACGCCCGGTTCGCCGCAGAGCGCGACAGCCGTCGCCTCGACGTGGAGGACCTGGTCGTCCGCGAGGCGTACGTCGACGAGGGCCCCACGCTGAAGCGGTTCCGGCCGCGGGCACAGGGCCGTGCCTACCGCGTCCGCAAGCGCACCAGCCACATCACGGTGGTCGTCGCGCCGCGGCCCACCGAGTCGGCCGTGAACGCCGAGAAGAAGAGCACCCCGAAGAGGAGGACCCGATAGTGGGCCAGAAGGTCAACCCCCACGGGTTCCGCCTGGGCATCTCGACGGACCACAAGAGCCGGTGGTTCGCAGACAGCACCAAGTCGGGACAGCGGTACAGCGACTACGTCAAGGAGGACGTGGCGATCCGCCGCCTCATGTCCAAGGGCATGGAGCGCGCTGGCATCTCCCGCGTCGAGATCGAGCGCACCCGTGACCGGGTCCGCGTCGACATCCACACCGCTCGGCCCGGCATCGTCATCGGCCGGCGGGGCGCCGAGGCCGACCGCATCCGCGGCGACCTCGAGAAGCTCACCGGCAAGCAGGTGCAGCTCAACATCCTCGAAGTGAAGAACCCCGAGGTGGACGCCCAGCTCGTCGCGCAGGGTGTGGCCGAGCAGCTCTCCAGCCGCGTCTCCTTCCGCCGCGCGATGCGCAAGTCGATGCAGAGCACGATGAAGGCCGGCGCCAAGGGGATCCGGGTCCAGTGCTCGGGCCGCCTCGGCGGTGCGGAGATGTCGCGCTCGGAGTTCTACCGCGAGGGCCGGGTGCCGCTGCACACGCTGCGGGCCAACATCGACTACGGCTTCTACGAGGCGCGCACGACCTTCGGCCGGATCGGCGTCAAGGTCTGGATCTACAAGGGCGACGCCTCGGCCACCAAGGCCGAGCGCGACGCCGCCCAGGCCGCGGCCCGGATGGCCCAGCGTCAGCGCCCGACCCGGACGACCCGGCCGCGCCGGGACGAGCGTCCGGCTGAGGCACCGGTCGCCGAGGGCGCCGAGGCGGCGCCGGTGGCGACCGAGGCTGCGCCCGCCGACACGACCAGCGGAACGGAGGCCTGACCATGCTGATCCCGCGCAGGGTCAAGCACCGCAAGTAGCACCACCCGGGTCGCTCGGGCGCTGCCAAGGGCGGCACGAAGATCGCCTTCGGTGACTACGGCATCCAGGCCATCGAGCCGGCCTACGTCACCAACCGGCAGATCGAGTCCGCGCGTATCGCGATGACCCGGCACATCCGCCGTGGCGGCAAGGTCTGGATCAACATCTACCCCGACCGGCCGCTGACCAAGAAGCCGGCCGAGACCCGGATGGGCTCCGGCAAGGGCTCGCCCGAGTGGTGGGTGGCCAACGTCAAGCCCGGCCGTGTCATGTTCGAGCTGTCCGGCGTGCCCGAGCCCATCGCCCGCGAGGCGATGCGCCGGGCCATGCACAAGCTCCCGATGAAGTGCCGGTTCGTCCGGCGCGAGGAGGTGTGATGAGCAGCGTCCAGAACAAGCTCGCGGCGCCGCTGCGCTCGCTGGAGGACGACGAGCTCGCCACCAAGCTGCGCGAGGCCAAGGAGGAGCTTTTCAACCTGCGCTTCCAGGCGGCCACCGGCCAGCTCGAGAGCCACGGCCGGCTCAACGCGGTCCGCAAGGAGATCGCCCGGATCTACACGATCATGCGTGAGCGCGAGCTCGGCATCAGCACCGTCGAGACCGGCGGCGAGGTGCCCGCATGAGCTCTCGAATGACCGAGAAGGCAGAGATGAGCACAGACAACCAGGCCGGGGCTGCTCGTGGCTTCCGGAAGACCCGCGAGGGTCTCGTCGTCAGCGACAAGATGGACAAGACCGTCGTCGTCGTCGTCGAGGACCGCGTCAAGCACGCGCTCTACGGCAAGGTCATCCGCCGGACGAGCAACCTCAACGCGCACGACGAGGACAACTCGTGCGGCGTCGGCGACCGCGTGCTGCTGATGGAGACCCGTCCGCTGTCGGCGACCAAGCGCTGGCGAGTGGTCGAGGTGCTCGAGAAGGCCAAGTAAGCCGTAAGGACGGGTTGGCCGCGAAGCCGCCTCAGTCGTACATGTCCGTTCCGCCAGGCTCGACGAGAGAACCGGCGCGACGATCAGGAGAATGAAGTGATCCAGCAGGAGTCGCGACTGCGAGTCGCCGACAACACGGGTGCCAAGGAGCTCTTGTGCATCCGGGTGCTCGGTGGCTCCGGGCGGCGGTACGCCGGCATCGGCGACGTCATCGTGGCGACCGTCAAGGACGCCATCCCCGGTGGGAACATCAAGAAGGGGGAGGTCGTCAAGGCTGTGGTCGTGCGCACCGTGAAGGAGCGCCGCCGGCCCGACGGTTCCTACATCCGCTTCGACGAGAACGCGGCCGTCATCATCCGTGACGGCGGCGACCCGCGCGGCACGCGCATCTTCGGCCCGGTCGGCCGCGAGCTGCGCGACAAGCGCTTCATGCGCATCATCTCGCTCGCGCCGGAGGTGCTCTGACCATGGGTATGAAGATCAAGAAGGGCGACCGCGTCATCGTGGTCTCCGGCAAGGACAAGGGCGTCACCGGCAAGGTGATCGAGGCCTACCCCGACACGCAGCGGGTGCTGGTCGAGGGTGTCAACCGGATCAAGAAGCACACCAAGGTCGGTCAGTCCGCCCGAGGTGCCAAGACCGGCGGCATCGTCACCCAGGAGGCCTCGATCCACGTCAGCAACGTGATGCTGCTGGTCGAGGTCGACGGGAAGAAGGTCGGCAGCCGCATCGGCTACCGCGTCGAGAAGGTCGAGCGGGACGGCCGTGAGCGGACCGTGCGCGTCCGCTACGCGAAGCGGACCGGTGAGGACATCTGATGAGCACGACAACGGACGAGAAGACTGTGTCCTCGATGCCGCGCCTCAAGCAGCGCTACCGCGACGAGATCGTCGGCAAGCTGCGCGAGGACTTCGGCTACGCCAACGTCATGCAGGTGCCCGGCATCACGAAGGTCGTCGTCAACATGGGCGTCGGCGACGCCGCCAAGGACTCCAAGCTGATCGACGGCGCGATCCGCGACCTGGCCACGATCACCGGCCAGAAGCCGCAGGTCACCAAGGCGCGCAAGTCGATCGCGCAGTTCAAGCTGCGCGAGGGCATGCCGATCGGCGCGCACGTCACGCTGCGCGGCGACCGGATGTGGGAGTTCCTGGACCGCCTGCTCTCGCTCGCCCTGCCCCGGATCCGTGACTTCCGCGGCCTGTCCCCGAAGCAGTTCGACGGCAAGGGCAACTACACGTTCGGTCTCAACGAGCAGTCCATGTTCCACGAGATCGACCAGGACAAGATCGACCGCGTCCGTGGCATGGACATCACGGTCGTGACCACCGCCAAGACCGACGACGAGGGCCGCGCACTGCTGCGCAACCTCGGGTTCCCCTTCAAGGAGGCCTGATCGTGGCCAAGACCGCCCTGATCAACAAGGCCGCGCGCAAGCCGAAGTTCAAGGTGCGTGGCTACACGCGGTGCCAGCGGTGCGGACGCCCGCACTCGGTCTACCGCAAGTTCGGGCTCTGCCGCGTGTGCTTCCGTGAGATGGCGCACGCCGGCGAGCTCCCCGGCATCACCAAGAGCAGCTGGTAAGTCCACCGTCGTTCCTCTTCAGACCGCCACAGGTCCCTCGTCGGGTGACGAGCGGAAACCAGGCGAGAAAGCGGCCACCAAGCCATGACCATGACTGACCCGATCGCAGACATGCTGACCCGTCTGCGCAACGCGAACACGGCGTACCACGACTCCGTGGCCATGCCGCACTCCAAGCTCAAGACGCACGTCGCCGAGATCCTCCAGCAGGAGGGCTACATCGGGGGCTGGCACGTCGAGGAGCCGGCCGAGGGCGAGGTCGGCAAGACCCTCGTGCTCGAGCTCAAGTACGGCCCGAACCGCGAGCGGTCCATCGCCGGGATCAAGCGGATCTCGAAGCCGGGTCTGCGGGTGTATGCCAAGTCGACCAACCTGCCGAAGGTCCTCGGTGGCCTGGGCGTCGCGATCATCTCGACGTCGTCGGGACTCCTGACCGACCGTCAGGCCGGCAAGAAGGGCGTGGGTGGGGAAGTCCTCGCCTACGTCTGGTAAGGGGAGAAGCCATGTCGCGAATCGGACGTCTTCCCATCACCATCCCTACCGGCGTGGACGTGACCCTCGAGGGCCGCGCGGTCACGGTGAAGGGCCCGAAGGGCACGCTGAGCCACACGGTCGCGGAGCCGATCGAGATCACGCGCGCCGAGGACGGCACGCTGCAGGTCACCCGACCCGACGACGAGCGCCAGCACCGTGCGCTGCACGGCCTGTCGCGGACGCTGGTGGCCAACATGGTGACCGGCGTGACCGAGGGCTACACCAAGGTCCTCGAGATCGTCGGCACCGGTTACCGCGTTGCGGCCAAGGGCAGCGACCTCGAGTTCTCCCTGGGCTTCAGCCACCCGGTGCTGGTCAAGGCCCCGGAGGGCATCACCTTCGCGGTGGAGACGCCGACCCGGTTCTCGGTGTCGGGCGTCGACAAGCAGCAGGTCGGCGAGGTCGCCGCCAACATCCGCAAGCTGCGCAAGCCCGACCCGTACAAGGGCAAGGGCGTGCGCTACCAGGGTGAGCACATCCGCCGCAAGGCTGGAAAGGCTGGTAAGTGACGATGGGCCTGGCAACGAAGATCCGCCGTGGCGACAAGAGGGTCGCCCGGTCCCGTCGGCACCTGCGGGTGCGCAAGAAGGTCAGCGGCACGACGGCGCGCCCGCGCTTGGTCGTGACCCGCTCCAGCCGGCACGTGTACGTGCAGGTCGTCGACGACGTCGCGGGCCGCACGCTCGCCTCTGCCTCGACGATGGAGGCGGACCTGCGCAGCCTCGACGGCGACAAGACCGCCAAGGCGCGCAAGGTGGGCGAGCTCATCGGCAAGCGGGCCAAGGACGCCGGCGTCGAGGCCGTCGTCTTCGACCGGGGCGGCAACCGCTACCACGGACGCGTCGCGGCCATCGCCGACGGCGCACGAGAGGCAGGGCTGTCCCTGTGACCCTGGCCATGAAGAACGTTCGCAGTATCGATCTGTCTGAGATGAGGGACTTCTGATGCCCGGACCCCAGCGTCGAGGTGGCGCTGCCGGCGGCAGCGACAGCGGCGGCCGGCGTGACCGGCGTGACCGTCGTGACGGCGGCGGTGCCGCGGAGAAGACCGCGTTCGTCGAGCGCGTCGTTGCGATCAACCGAGTCGCCAAGGTCGTGAAGGGCGGCCGGCGCTTCAGCTTCACCGCGCTGGTCGTCGTCGGCGACGGTGACGGCACGGTCGGCGTCGGCTACGGCAAGGCCAAGGAGGTGCCGGCCGCGATCGCCAAGGGCGTCGAAGAGGCGAAGAAGCACTTCTTCAAGGTCCCCCGCATCCAGGGCACGATCCCGCACCCCGTCCAGGGCGAGAAGGCCGCGGGCGTCGTCCTGCTCAAGCCGGCCTCACCGGGTACCGGCGTCATCGCCGGCGGCCCGGTGCGCGCCGTGCTCGAGTGCGCGGGCGTCCACGACGTGCTGTCCAAGTCGCTCGGCTCGTCCAACCCGATCAACATCGTGCACGCCACGGTGGAGGCCCTTCGCGGCCTCGAGCGTCCCGAGGCCGTCGCCGCCCGGCGTGGTCTCCCGCTCGAGGACGTCGCGCCGGCCTCGCTGCTGCGGGCCCGTGCGGGAGTGGGTGCTTGATGGGCAAGCGTCTCAAGGTCCGCCAGGTCCGCTCGCAGATCGGCGGCAAGCAGAACCAGCGCGACACGCTGCGCAGCCTCGGGCTCAAGCGCCTCGGCGACGTGGTCGTGAAGGAGGACCGGCCCGAGATCCGCGGCATGGTCAACACGGTGTCGCATCTCGTCACCGTCGAGGAGGTCGACTGACATGACCCTGAAGGTCCATCACCTGCGCCCGGCACCGGGCGCCAAGACCGCCAAGACCCGGGTGGGTCGCGGCGAGGGCTCCAAGGGCAAGACGGCCGGTCGGGGCACCAAGGGCACCAAGGCCCGCTACCAGGTGCCCGACCGCTTCGAGGGCGGCCAGATGCCCCTGCACATGCGCCTGCCCAAGCTGCGCGGGTTCAAGAACCCGTTCCGCACGGAGTACCAGGTCGTCAACCTCGACCGGCTCAGCGCCCTCTACCCCGAGGGTGGCGAGGTCACGGTCGAGGACCTGGTGGCCAAGGGCGCGGTCCGCAAGGGCCAGCTGGTCAAGGTTCTCGGCCAGGGTGAGGCCGGCGTGAAGCTGCAGGTCAGCGCGCACGCGTTCTCCGCCAGCGCCAAGGACAAGATCGCGGCCGCGGGCGGGTCCACCACGGAGCTCTAGGCCCCTTCGGCACCGGGACCCGGGCCCGTTCCCGCGTGGGGAGCGGCCCGGGTCCCGCCGTAACGGGTCCGGCGACCACTCGCACGGAGCCGGGGGGACTCGTCCGGGCTGTTAGAGTCCGGGACGACCCAACGACCACCATCCGGCCCGTCGGCCGGCCCCGACAGACCACCCGCAGTCCCTGCGGGTGAGCGTGAACGTCTCGGAGGATCTCGTGCTCACCGCGTTCGCTCGGGCATTTCGCACGCCCGACCTGCGCAAGAAGATCCTCTTCTCGATGGGGATCATGGCGCTGTTCCGCCTGGGGTCGGTCATCCCGACGCCCGGGGTCGACTACCAGGCAGTCCAGGACTGCATCGACAACAACTCCGACACCGGTCTCTACAGCCTGATCAACCTGTTCAGCGGCGGCGCGCTGCTGCAGCTGTCGATCTTCGCGCTGGGGATCATGCCGTACATCACGGCCAGCATCATCGTGCAGCTGCTGACCGTGGTGATCCCCCGGTTCGAGGCCCTCAAGAAGGAGGGCCAGTCGGGCACCGCGAAGCTCACGCAGTACACGCGCTACCTGACCATCGGTCTCGCGGTGCTGCAGTCGACCGGCCTGATCGCCCTGGCCCGCCAGCCCGGCCAGCTGTTCAGCGGCTGCCAGAACGACATCATCTACACCGACCTCGGCATCTTCGGGATCGTGCTCATGGTCCTGGTCATGACCGCCGGCACAGGCGTCATCATGTGGCTGGGCGAGCTGATCACCGACCGCGGCATCGGCAACGGCATGTCGCTGCTGATCTTCACCTCGATCGCGGCCGGCTTCCCGACCTCGCTCTGGCAGATCAAGATCGAGCGGGGCTGGACCCTGTTCACGGTGGTCGTGGCCGCGGGGCTCTTGCTGGTCGCCCTGGTCGTGTTCGTCGAGCAGGCGCAGCGGCGCATCCCGGTGCAGTACGCCAAGCGGATGATCGGCCGGCGGATGTACGGCGGCTCGTCGACGTACATCCCGCTCAAGGTCAACCAGGCCGGCGTCATCCCGGTCATCTTCGCCTCGTCGCTGCTCTACCTCCCGGCTCTCGCGGTCAACCTCACCGACCGCGACAACCCGCCCGGCTGGGCCACCTGGGTGCAGGACTACCTGGTCCGAGGCGACCACCCGATCTACATGGCGCTGTACTTCGGCATGATCGTTTTCTTCACGTACTTCTACGTGGCGATCACGTTCAACCCCACCGAGGTCGCGGACAACATGAAGAAGTACGGCGGGTTCATCCCGGGCATCCGGGCCGGCCGGCCGACCGCCGAGTACCTCGACTACGTCCTCTCCCGCATCACGCTTCCCGGTGCCCTCTACCTGGGCGCCATCTCCCTGATCCCGCTCATCGCGCTCGGGCTCTTCGGCGCCAACCAGAACTTCCCGTTCGGCGGCACCGCGATCCTGATCATCGTCGGGGTCGGCCTCGAGACGGTGAAGCAGATCGAGAGCCAGCTCCAGCAGCGCAACTACGAGGGCTTCCTCCGCTAGTGCGGCTCGTACTCGTCGGGCCGCCTGGAGCCGGGAAGGGGACCCAGGCGCAGTTCATCGCGTCCCACTTCGCGGTGCCGAAGATCTCCACCGGCGACATCTTCCGGGCCAACGTCAGCGAGGGCACCGACCTCGGCCTCGAGGCCAAGAAGTACATGGACGCTGGTGACCTGGTGCCCGACGAGGTCACCATCGGGATGGTCACGGACCGGCTCTCCCACGACGACACGAGCGAGGGCTTCCTGCTCGACGGGTTCCCGCGCACCGTCCACCAGGCCGAGGTGCTCGACGAGATGCTGGCCGTGCGGGGTGTCGCCCTGGACGTCGTGCTCGAGCTGGTGGTCGACGACGACGAGGTCGTGCGCCGGCTCTCCGGGCGGCGGACCTGCCGCCGCTGCGGGCACGTGTGGCATCTCGACTTCGACCCGCCTGCCACGGAGGGCACATGCGACCGCTGCGGCGGCGAGCTGTTCCAGCGCGACGACGACAGCGAGGACACGATCCGGCACCGGCTCGTGGTCTACGTCGACCAGACCTCGCCGCTGATCGGCTACTACGGCGACCGCGGGCTGCTGCGCGGGGTGGACGCGACCGGGCCGGTCGAGGACGTCACCGAGCGCGCGATCAACGCGCTGCGCCGCTTCGGCGACTGACCCCGGCGTGACCAGATGTTTCGGAAGCGGGACCGCATGATCCAGATCAAGAGCGACTCCGAGGTCGCGATGATGCGCGAGGCCGGGCTGGTTGTCGGCCGTACGCTCGCGGCCCTGCAGGCCGCGGCGCGCCCGGGCGTCACCACGGCCGAGCTCGACGAGCTCGCCGAGACCAGCATCCGCGAGGCGGGCGCCGTCCCGTCCTTCAAGGGCTACCAGCCGCACCCTGCGGTGCCCCCGTTCCCGGGCTCGATCTGCGCGTCGGTCAACGACGAGATCGTGCACGGCATCCCCGGGCCGCGGGTGCTGCGCGACGGCGACGTGATCTCCATCGACTGCGGAGCCATCCTCGACGGGTGGCACGGCGACGCCGCGCTGACTGTGGCGGTGGGGGAGGTGCCTGAGGCGGTACGCGAGCTGCTCCGGGTCTGTGAGGAGTCCATGTGGCGCGGTTTCGCGGCCGCTCGCCTCGGCGGCCGGGTCTCCGACATCAGCCACGCGGTGGAGAGCTACGTCCGCTCCCAGGGGAGCTACGGCATCGTCGAGGAGTACGGCGGGCACGGCATCGGCACCGAGATGCACCAGGAGCCGCACGTGCTGAACTACGGCCGCCCGGGTCGTGGGCCCCGGCTGCAGAAGGGCCTGGTCCTGGCGGTCGAGCCGATGCTGACCCTGGGCGGCCGCCACACCCGCGAGCTGGACGACCACTGGACGGTCTCGACCACCGACGGGAACGTCGCGGCCCACTTCGAGCACACGTTCACGCTCACCGACGACGGCCCGTGGGTGCTCACGGCCCTCGACGGTGGCCGGTCGCGGCTGGGCGACCTCGGCGTGGCCGCCGTCGGCTGAGGCCGGGCGTTCCGACGATCGAGAGCTCCCGAGTGGCGCCCGACACGCCGCACGGCCGGGGTGTCCGGCAGCGAATGATCTTGCGTGGCTCCGGGTGAGCCCCCCCGTTAGGCTGGCGAGTGTGAGTGGCGAGCCCGTCGACCCGTTCGTGCGGGCGTCGGACGCCGAGCGCGAGCAGGTAGCCGAGCGGCTGCGGGAGGCCCACGCCGAGGGGCGGCTCACCGTCGAGGAGTTCACCGAGCGCCTCGACGCCGTCTACTCAGCGCGCACGCACGGTGACCTGGTGCCGCTGACTCACGACCTGCCCCGCCCCTCCACGGCAGCGGTGCCCGCCCGGCCGCGCAGCGGGGACGAGGCCGCACCGGCCCGCCGGGACGACGGTTCCCGCGGACTCCGGGCCGCGTGGGCGGTCTGGACCACCG
>DASVBQ010000008.1:0-11618 GCA_036375795.1 Actinomycetes bacterium | reverse complement strand
CCGACGGCCGGGAGTACGTCGACCTGGTCTGCTCGTGGGGTCCCCTGCTGCTCGGCCACGCCCACCCGGACGTCGTCGACGCCGTCCAGGCCGCAGTCGCGCGCGGCACGTCGTTCGGCACGCCGACCGAGGGCGAGGTGGCGCTCGCCGAGGAGATCGTGCGGCGTGTCGAACCGGTCGAGCAGGTTCGCCTGGTGTCCAGCGGCACCGAGGCGACGATGTCCGCGATCCGGCTGGCCCGCGGCTTCACCGGCCGCACCAAGGTCGTGAAGTTCGCCGGCTGCTACCACGGGCACGTCGACTCGTTGCTCGCAGCGGCCGGGTCGGGCGTCGCCACCCTCGCGCTGCCGGACACCCCCGGCGTCACCGGGGCCGCGGCCGCCGACACGATCGTGCTGCCGTACAACGACCTGCCCGCCGTCGGGGCCGCCTTCGCGGCGTACGACGGTGAGATCGCCTGCGTCATCACCGAGGCGGCGGCCGGCAACATGGGCGTGGTCCCGCCCGAGCCGGGCTTCACGGCAGGGCTCGCCGAGCTCTGCCGTGAGCACGGGGCGCTGTTCGTCAGCGACGAGGTGATGACCGGTTTCCGCGTCTCCCCGGCCGGGTGGTTCGGGATCGAGGGCGTGCGGCCCGATCTCATGACGTTCGGCAAGGTGATGGGCGGTGGCTTTCCCGCAGCAGCGTTCGGCGGCCGCGCCGACGTGATGGCCCACCTCGCGCCGGCCGGCCCGGTCTACCAGGCGGGGACGCTGTCCGGAAACCCGGTCGCGACCGCGGCGGGGCTCGCCACGCTGCGGGCCGCGACCGACGACGTCTACGCCCTGGTGGACAAGTCCGCAGCACAGCTCGGTGCGCTGGCCAGCGACGCCCTCTCCGCGGCCGGCGTCGCGCACCGGCTGCAGCACGCGGGCAGCATGTTCTCGGTGTTCTTCAGCGACGCCGGGTCGGTGGGGGCGCCGGTCACCGACTACGACGGCGCCCGCCGACAGGACACCTTCCGGTTCGCCGCCTTCTTCCACGCGATGCTCGACCGCGGCGTCTACCTTCCGCCGTCGGCCTTCGAGGCGTGGTTCCTGTCGTCGGCGCACGACGACGACGCCCTGGCCCGGGTGGCCGACGCGCTGCCCGCCGCCGCCAGGGCGGCCGCCGAGGCCCGGCCCACCGAGGGAGTCACGTGAGCGAGACGACGACTGTCCACGTGCTGCGGCACGGCGAGGTCCACAACCCGACCGGCGTGCTGTACGGCCGGCTGCCGGGCTACCACCTCTCCGAGCTGGGCCTGGAGATGGCCGTCCGGGTCGCCGAGCACCTCAAGGGTGAGGACGTCGTGCACGTCGTGTCCTCACCGCTCGAGCGGGCGCAGGAGACCGCGGCACCCGTGGCCGAGGCCTTCGAGCTGCCGGTCGCGATCGACGACCGGCTGATCGAGGCCGCCAACGTGTTCGAGGGCAAGACGTTCGGCGTCGGGGACGGGTCGTTGAGCCGCCCCGCGCACTGGGTGCATCTGCGCAACCCGTTCCGCCCGTCGTGGGGCGAGCCGTACGTCGAGATCGCGGAGCGGATGCTCGCGGCGATCGCCGCCGCCCGCGACGCGGCCCGCGGCCACGAGGCGCTGTGCGTCAGCCACCAGCTGCCGATCTGGACGGCGCGCTCGTTCGCCACCGGGCGGCGCCTGTGGCACGACCCGCGCAAGCGCCAGTGCGCCCTGGCCTCGCTCACCTCGTTCAGCTACCGGGGCGACGAGCTCGTCTCGGTGTCCTACGAGGAGCCTGCCCGCGACCTGCTGCCCGTCCGCGTCGGCAAGAAGTTCGCCGCCGGAGCCTGATGGTCACCCCAGCACGCACGGTCGCGGCGCTTGCACTGGTGCTGGCCCTCGTCGGGTGTTCCCGCGGGGACCAGCCGGCCGTCGCGGGCCAGGGCTACATCGCCGGCCAGGGCACTGTGGCTGCCATCGGCATGACCGAGCGCGACGACCCGGTGCGCTTCTCGGGCACCACACTCGACGGCGAGCCGTTCGACGTCCGCGACCACCGCGGCGAGGTCGTCGTCGTCAACGTGTGGGGCTCGTGGTGCCCGCCGTGCATCGCGGAGGCGAAGGACCTGCAGTCGGTGTGGGACGAGGTCGAGCCCGAGGGAGTGCAGTTCGTCGGCATCAACTTCCGCGACAACACCTCGGCCGCGGTGGCGCACGAGAAGCGGTTCGGTGTGACGTACCCGAGCGTGGAGGACGAGGCGGGCCGGGTCCTGCTGTCCCTGCGGGGGAGCCTGCCGCCGCGCGCCATCCCCAGCACGCTGGTCCTGGACCGGAGGGGCCGGGTCGCCGCCCGGGTGCTCGGACAGGTCCGCGCCTCCACGCTGCGCGCGCTCGTCTCGGACGCGCTGGCCGAGGGCGGTCGGGCGTGAGCTTCCAGGAGACCATCACCGACGGCTCGCTGGTGCTGGCGCTGCCGCTGGCGCTCGCCGCCGGGCTGGTGTCGTTCCTCTCGCCGTGCGTGTTGCCGCTCGTGCCCGGCTACCTGTCCTACGTGACGGGGCTCAGCGCAGCCGAGGTGTTCGACGAGGCGGCGCAGCGCCGTGGCCGGCTGCTGCTCGGCGCCCTGCTCTTCGTCACTGGGTTCACGGTCGTGTTCGTCAGTGCGGGGGTGCTGCTGGGTGGCTTCGGCGGGTTCCTGCTCGAGAACCAGGTCGTCCTGCAGCGGGTGCTCGGCAGCCTCACCATCGTGCTGGGTCTCGCGTTCATCGGGGGGCTCCCGTGGCTGCAGCGCGACCTGCGCGTGCGCAGCAAGCCGGCTGTCGGCCTGGCGGGCGCGCCGATGCTCGGCGTGCTGTTCGGCCTCGGCTGGACGCCCTGCATCGGGCCGACGCTCGGCGCCGTGATGGCTCTCGGCATCGACAGCGGAACGGCCGCGCGCGGCGGGATCCTCGCGGTCGCCTACTGCCTCGGCCTCGGGCTGCCGTTCGTCGTGACGGCGCTGGCCTTCGGTCGCGCGATGTCCGCGTTCGCGTGGGTGAAGCGGCACCACGTGTGGGTCATGCGCGCCGGCGGGGCGATGCTCGTGACCATCGGCATCCTGCTCGTGACCGGCGTGTGGAACGACATGACGGTCGCCCTGCAGGTGTGGGTCAACGGCTTCACCCCGGCGGTCTGACGTGCTCGAGCAGACCGAGGAGCGGGCCCCCGCGACACCTCCTGCCGAGCCGCCCGCGCTGCGGCCGGTCGAGCTCGCCCGGTGGGCGTGGCGACAGCTCACCTCGATGCGTACGGCACTGGTGCTGCTGTTCCTGCTGACCCTCGCGGCGCTGCCCGGGTCGCTCGTGCCGCAGCGCAGCGTGGATCCCCTGCGGGCTCAGCAGTTCGCCGCCGAGCACCCCGCCCTGGCCCCGTGGTACGAGCGGTTCTCGCTGTTCGAGGTCTACTCCTCGCCCTGGTTCTCGGCGATCTACCTGCTGCTGTTCGTGTCGCTGGTCGGTTGTGTGCTGCCGCGCAGCCGCGCCCACTGGACCGCTGTACGGGCCCGTCCTCCGG
Source organism: Actinomycetes bacterium (assembly GCA_036375795.1). Lineage (GTDB taxonomy): Bacteria > Actinomycetota > Actinomycetes > JACCUZ01 > JACCUZ01 > DASVBQ01. The sequence continues at coordinate 8,089 of DASVBQ010000008.1, read as the reverse complement.
CCGCGCCGCGCAACCTCAGCCGGCTGCCGGTGCACGAGTCGTGGACGACCGACCGCAGCCCCGACGAGGTCCTCGCCGCGGCCCACGGTGCCCTGCGGGCCGGCCGGTTCCGGATCGACGTCGGCGACGGCTCGCTGGCGGCGGAGCGAGGTCACTGGCGCGAGACCGGCAACCTCGTGTTCCACCTCGCGCTCCTGCTGCTCCTGCTGGCCGTGGCGCTGGGCAGCCTGTTCGGCTTCAAGGCCAACGTGATCGTCGTCGAGGGGCGGGCGTTCTCGAACACCGTCACGGCCTACGACACGTTCTCCGCCGGCGCGGCCTTCGACGAGGGGTCGCTCGCGCCGTTCACGGTGGCGCTCGACGACCTGGCCGTCCGGTACCAGCCTGACGGTGACCAGCGCGGGGCACCGCGCGACTTCCGTGCCGAGGTCACCTGGACGGGCTCACCCACGTCCGAGGAGAAGCACGGGCTGCTGCGGGTCAACCACCCCTTGGTCGTCGAGGGCACGAAGGTCTTCCTGCTCGGCAACGGCTACGCGCCGGTGTTCACCGTGCGCGACTCGACCGGCGCGGAGGTCTTCTCCGGGCCGGTGCCGTTCCTGCCACGTGACGGCAACATGGCCTCGACGGGCGTGGTCAAGGTGCCCAGCGCGGCGCCGCAGCAGCTGGGCTTCGAGGGGCTCTTCCTGCCGACCGCGGTGCTCGACCCGCGGTCGGGGCCGGTCTCGGCGTTCCCCGACACTCGGCTGCCGCGGGCTGTGCTCACGGCCTTCACCGGCGACCTCGGGCTCGACGACGGCACGCCCCAGTCGGTCTACCGGCTCGACAAGTCCGGCCTGACCCAGGTCCGCGGCGAGAGCGGCCAGCCGCTCGCGCAGTCGCTGGCGCCGGGCTCGACGATGACGCTGCCCGACGGCGCCAGCATCACCTTCGAGGGGGTGCGGCGATGGGCCTCGCTGCAGGTTGCCCGCAACCCCGGCACCGGGCCGGCGCTGGCCGCCTCGGTGCTTGCCCTGGCCGGGCTGATGCTGTCGCTGTTCGTGCGCCGCCGCCGGGTCTGGGTCCGGGCGGTCACCACGGGCGACCGGCGTACCCTCGTCGAGGTTGCCGGCCTGGCGCGCAACGAGGGGGAGAGCCGGGAGGTGCTGGCCGAGGAGGTCGGCACTCTGACGCAGGCGATCAGGCAGGAGAGGGACACGTGACGGCTGCAGACCTGGCCGGACTGAGCAACAACCTGCTCTACTCCGCGATGGCGGTCTACGCGATCGCCATGTACTGCTACACCGCCGAGCTGGCGTTCGCCGGCCCGCGGCGGGGGAGCCGGCGCCCCACCGCGCGGGCCGAGGCGCGCGAGCTCGCGGCGGTCGGCGCGGGTGCCGGCGTCCCGACGTACGCCGAGGAGACGCCCGCCCCGGACGACGACCGGGGCCGGGCCGAGCGGTCTGCGCGGCTCGGCCGGGTGGCCGTCTCGCTCACCGTGCTCGCCTTCGCGCTGCACCTCGCCTCGGTGGTGACGCGCGGCCTGTCGGCCGAGCGGGCGCCGTGGGGCAACATGTTCGAGTTCTCGGTGACCGGCGCGCTGGCCGTCACCGGCGCCTTCCTGGTGATGCTGCTCCGCCGCGACGTGCGCTACCTCGGCACCTTCGTCGTGCTGCCGGTGCTGCTGACCCTCGGGCTCGCCGTAACGGTCCTCTACACCGAGTCCGCCCAGCTGGTGCCCGCGCTGAAGTCGGTCTGGCTGGTGATCCATGTCTCGGCGGCGATCATCGCGTCCGGCATCCTCACCGTCGGCTTCGCCCAGACGGTGTGCTTCCTCGTGCAGGACCGCCGGGAGCGCAACCCGGACCGCGTTCCCAGCTTCATGGACCGCTTCCCCGCGGCCGCGGCGCTGGACCGCTCGGCGTACAAGATGCACGCCTTCGCCTACCCGATCTGGACGTTCGCGGTCATCGCCGGCGCCATCTGGGCCGAGAACGCCTGGGGCAGGTACTGGGGGTGGGACCCCAAGGAGACCTGGGCGTTCATCACGTGGATGGTCTACACGGCCTACCTGCACGCTCGCGCCACTGCGGGCTGGAAGGGCCGCAAGGCGGCGTACGTCGCGCTGCTCGGCTACGCCACCTTCCTGTTCAACTACCTGGTCGTGAACATCTGGCTGGTCGGCTTCCACTCCTACGCCGGCGTCGGCTGACCGCAGGCTCCAGTCAGCCCTCGGCCGGCCGAGCCAGCTGCAGGACGGCGACGCCGCGCAGGTCGAGCCACTGCCGGTCGGGTGCGCTGACCAGCCGGACGAGGACGCCGTCGCACCCGCGGCAGCGCAGCACCAGGCCGGGTGCGCTCAGGTAGAGGGCGGTGGTCGCGAGCGCACCGCGACGGCCGCACCCGGCGCACTGCGCGACGGCCGCGGTCAGGTCGACGGCGAAGACCGCGGACAGCTCGCCGGCGGCGGCGTTGCCGTCCAGGTCGGGTGGCGGGACGTGGGTGCTCATCGGCGTGCTCCTCCGGTGGGACCGAACCGTTCGGTCCGGATGCGGGCCGGGTCGTGGCCGGCCGCGACCAGCAGGTCGGCGACGGTCTCGACGAACCCGGTCGGGCCGCAGGCGTAGCAGGTGGGCTCGAGGTCGGCCGGCCACGTCGCAGCCGAGACGAGGGCCGCGTCGACCCGTCCCGGCGGCCGCTGCTCACCGTCGGGAGCGGTTCGCGTCCACGCCACCGTGAGCCGGGGCGCAGCGCCGTCGACGGTGCTGGTCAGCCGGCGGAGCTCGTCGGCGTAGAGCAGCGACCCCGGGTCGCGCGCCGAGCAGAGCAGCCGGAACGGCGCCGGCGCGCCCCGGCGCGCCCGGGTCCGCAGCATCGCCATCAGCGGCACCAGCCCGGAGCCCCCGCCGACCAGCTGCACGGGTTCGGGCTGCTCCGGGCGCCAGACGAACCAGCCGCCGAGGGGCCCTCGCAGCTCCAACGGAGTGCCGATCTGGATCTGCTCGGTGAGATAGGGCGACACCTCCCCGTCCGGGACCCGCTCGACGGTCACCTCGACCCGGGTGCCGTCGCTCGCCGACGCGATCGAGTAGGAGCGGGTGGCGGAGTAGCCGTCCTCGGCGGTGAGCCGCAGGTCGACGTGCTGGCCCGCGAGGTGGCCCGGCCAACCCGGTACGTCGAGCACCAGGGTCCGGGCGGTCCGGGTCTCGGCACGCACCGCAGTGACGGTGCCGACGCGCCGGTTCACTCGTCCCAGTAGCGCTGCTCGCGCCACGGGTCCCCGTAGTTGTGGTAGCCGACGCTCTCCCAGAAGCCGGGCTCCTCCTGGTCCGTCAGCGTGATCCCGCTGACCCACTTCGCGCTCTTCCAGAGATAGAGGTGCGGCACCAGGAGCCGCACCGGCCCACCGTGCTCCGGGTCGAGATCATCGCCCTCGTACTCGAAGGCGAGCCAGGCCTGACCGTCGAGCAGGTCGGCCACCGGCAGGTTCGTGGTGTAACCGCCGTAGGACCGGACCAGCGCGAAGTCGGCGGACGACTCGACGTCGGCGAGCAGCGTGTCGAGGCTGACCCCGGTCCAGGTGGTGCCCAGCTTGGACCATCGGGTCACGCAGTGCAGGTCGACGGTCACCTCCTCCGGCGGCAGCGCGGACAGGTCCGTCCAGGCCCAGGCTCGGCGCGCGCCGGCCTCGGTCTCCACCTCGAAGCGCCACTCGTCGCGGTCCACGCGAGGCGTCGGCCCGGCGGAGAGCACGGGAAAGTCCCGCGTCAGGTACTGCCCCGGCGGGAGGTCGCCGTCGCCGGACCGACCGCGTCCGCGGAAGCCTGGGGTGAGGATGCCCACGGGCACATCAAAGCGCGTCCGCCACCGTTCGGCACCGGTCCGAGGCCAGGGCTGGTGCGGCGAGCGTTCCGCTCAGCGGCTTCCCACGGGGGGTTCGTCGTCGCCCCGGTCGTCGTCATCGGACGTGGCAGGGGGAGGCGGCGGGGCGGGCCGGCCGAGGCCACGCAGGAAGTCGGGGTCGTCATCGGGGGCTATCGGCCGCCGGGGCCCGGGCCGGGTCGGCCCCGCCCGGCGAGGCAGCATCCCCGGCAGCGGCCGGCGACCTCGCTTGCCGGCGATCAGCCAGGCGATCGGCCCGACGACCCAGATCAGGACGATCAAGGCGACCCAAGCCAGCTTCGGCAGGCCTTGCACGTCCTCGTCCTTGGTCTGGACCAGGTCGACCAGGGCATAGATGGCCAGGACGATCGGCAGGGCGTAAAGCAGGACTTTCAGCATGGGTGCGCGGCTCCTCCGCCCGCCAGCGTACGTGCGGGGTGTGCCGCGTGCGTCAGCGGGCGCGGGTCAGGCGGCGCGGCTTGCGGCCGGCGTGGCGGGTGTGGGTGCGACGGTGGGCGTCAGCCTGCCGACGCAGCTCGCGGATGTGGGCTCGGGCCAGATCCAGGGCGAACATGATCCCCCTACTTTCCAAGGTCTAGGGATTCTACTACCTACGATACTAAGGTCTAATAGCCGATTGATCAAGCTTTCTTCGGTACGAAGGACGGTGCGCCGTGGATGACATCGACCGGGCCCTGCTGCGGGCCCTGCGGAGCAACGCCCGGGCGTCCTGGGCGGAGCTGGGCCGGGAGGTGGGGCTGTCCGGACCGAGCGTCACGGAGCGGGTCGCGCGGCTCGAGCAGGCCGGCGTGGTCACCGGCTACCACGCCGCGGTGGACCCGGGCGCGATCGGACGCTCCGTCGCCGCGCTGGTCGGCCTGCACCTGTCCGACACCTCCGACCAGGACGCGGTCGCCGTCTCGCTGAGCCGGCTGGAGGAGATCGAGGACTGCTGGTTCGTGGCGGGTGACGAGAGCTTCCTGGTGAAGGTGCGCGTCCCGGACGTCGCCGCCCTCGAGGGAACTCTGTCCAGGCTGCGGCGGATCCGGGGAGTCTCGCGGACCCGGACCACCGTGGTGCTCTCGACGAAGTGGGAGAACCGGGTGGCCGAGCTGTCCGACTAGCCGCGCAGGGCCCGGCGCACCAGGGCCAGCGCGGACGACACCTGGTCGAGCTCACCCGGGTCGAGCCCGGCGAGCGTGTCCGCGAGCCGGTCGATCCGCGCCTGCCGGCCGCGCTCCAGCACGCGGGTGCCCGCCGCCGTGGCGATGACCCGGGTCTGACGCCGGTCGTGCGGGACCTCCTCGCGGCGCACGAGGCCGGCCGCCTCCAGGGCGGTGACGATCCGGGTGATCGCCGGCGGGCTGACCTGCTCGGCGCGGGCGAGCGCCGACATCGTCGCGGGTCCGGAGTAGACGAGCACCGAGAGCAGTGAGAGGCGCTCCGGCGTCAGCCCGGTGCTGCTGTCGTCGACGCGGGCCGCTCGGAGCGTGTGGATTGCCGTGGAGTTCAGGGCGTTCGCGACCCGGTGGCGCTTGGTGCGGGGCGAGCCCGGGGGCAGCGGCGGAAGGTCACCACTCATGAAGACAAGTTAACACCATGAATCTCTTGACAGTTCACATCATGAAGTATGTGATGTGCCCATGTCGTCTGGGATAGCCGGGATCGGGCAGCTGCACATCAGCGTCAGCGACCTCGAGGAGTCGGTCCGCTTCTACCGCGACGTCCTGGGTCTCGAGCACCTGTTCACCGTGCCGGGCCAGCCGATGGCGTTCTTCGACGCGGGTGGCGTGCGGCTCTACCTCGGCGTGCCGGAGGACGAGCGGTACCGGTCCCGCCCGGTCGTGTACTACCGCGTGGCAGACGTCGACGAGGCCTTCGCCGGTGTCACCGGGCGCGGGGCCGAGCGGCTGTCGTCGCCGCACGTGGTGCACCGGGACGAGGGCACCGAGCTGTGGATGGCGTTCGTCACCGACCCGGACGGCACGCCGGTCGGCCTGATGGAGGAGCGGGCAACCGGCGGTTGACGGACCGGTCCGCAACCAGGGCAGGGGCCGGCCTCGCCGTGGCGCGCCGGGGCATGAGCTAGCCGACCGCCAGGCCGATCCCGAGCGTGACGCCGTATGCCAGCAGGCACAGTCCGGTCGCCTTGAGCACCGGGACCAGGGCCGGCCCGGCCGCCCCGGAGCGCACGGCGGCGACCGGCGGGAAGGCCAGGGCAGTGGTGAGCAGCGCCAGCAGCGCCCACGGGTGCTCGAACCCGGCGAGGACGACGGCGACGTACGCGGTCGCCACGAGCAGGACGTACAGCCGGCGCGTTCCCGTGTCGCCGAGACGGACCGCCAACGTCTGCTTCCCGGCCACCGCGTCGGTCGCCCGGTCCCGCAGGTTGTTGGCGACCAGGATCGCGCAGGACAGGGCGCCGCAGCCCACGCCGGCGAGCACGGAGGCCACCGTCACCTGCTCCGCCTGCACGAAGGTCGTGCCGACCGTGGCAACCAGGCCGAAGAAGACGAACACCGAGATCTCGCCCAGCCCGCGGTAGCCGTACGGCGTGCGGCCGCCGGTGTAGTACCAGGCCGCCACCAGGCAGGCGGCGCCGACCAGCACCAGCCACCAGGCCGCGAGCAGCGCCAGGGCCAGCCCCGCAACGCCCGCCACGGCGAAGGAGAGCAGGGCCGCGCGCTTCACCGCCGGAGGGGCGGCCGCTCCCGAACCGACCAGGCGCAGCGGCCCGACCCGGTCGGCGTCGGTGCCCCGGACACCGTCGCTGTAGTCGTTGGCGTAGTTGACGCCCACCTGCAGCGCGAGCGCCACGACCAGCGCGAGCAGCGCCCGGAGCGGCTCGAAACCGTCCACCGCGGCCGCTGCCCCCGTGCCCGCGGCGACCGGGGCGACCGCCGCCGGCAAGGTGCGCGGCCGGGCGCCCTCGAGCCACTGGGCGGCCGTCGCCATGCCTGCTCCTCCTGGGGCATCGTCGCGCCCCGAGGCTCAGGGCGCGGCCAGGTTAGCCAGTCGTGGCGGACGTCGACGTGCGCGGTTACCTCCGCCGGCCCGGCGTCGCGGACCCGCGCTCGCCTACGGCCGAGGGGATGGGCGGTCGCGCAGGACCGTGCGCACCGCCGCCTTGTCCGGTTTCCCCGACGCCAGCACCGGCAGCATCCCGAGGACCACCACCTCGCGCGGGAGGGCGGCCGGCTCGAGCCGGCCCGCGGCGAAGGACCGCAGCTCGTCGAGGGCCGGGGGGAGGGACGCGTCCACCGGCTGCACGACGGCAACGACACGCTCGCCCCACTCCGGGTCCGGCCGGCCGAGCACGGCACAGACCGCGACTGCGGGATGCCCGTCCAGGACCCGCTCGACCATCGCGGCCGGCACGTTCACCCCGCCGGACACGATCACGTCGTCGACCCGGCCGAGCACCTCGAGCCGCCCGTCGGAGGACCACCGCCCGAGGTCCTGCGTGACGTGAAGGCCGTCGACGAGGGCCGTGTCGGTGAGGTCCGGGCGGAGCCGGTATCCCGCGAAGACCACCGGGCCGCCGATGCTGACGCGGCCGTCGGCGCCGATCGTCACGTCCACCCCGTCGAGCGGCTCGCCGTCGTAGACACACCCCCCGCACGTCTCCGACATGCCGTACGTCGCGATGACAGGGGCGCCGGCGGCGATCGCCCGGTCGCGCAGGTCCGGGGAGAGCGCAGCCCCGCCGACCAGCACACCGTCGTACGTCGAGAGGTCGACGCCGGCGTCGAGCAGCCGGCGCAGCTGCGTCGGGACCAGCGCGGTGTAGTGGCGGACACCGCCGGCGAGCCGGTCGGTGGCCGCGACGAAGGCGTCGACGGAGAAGCCGCCGTAGAGGTCGACGACCTGGGGGCGCGTGCGGGCCTGCAGCGAGCGCACGAGCACGGTCAGGCCGGCGATTGCGCTCACCGGCAGGGCCAGCACCCACTGACCGGGACCGCCGAGCCGATCGTGCGTCGCCGCCGCCGAGTGCCGCAGCGCGGCGGCGGTGAGCATCGCGCCCTTGGGCTCACCGGTGGACCCGGAGGTGGGCACGACGAGCGCGACGTCGTCCCGCTCCAGCGGTCGGCTCGGGTCGAGCGCGGCGAGGACCGCACCGCGGGTGCCTCCCGTCGGCAGCGGCAGCAGGGCCGGCCCGGCACCGTCGAGGGCAGCCGCCAGTGCGGGTACCAACGAGGTCAGCACTGCCTCACCGGTGGGAGCGGAG
>DASVBQ010000003.1:0-2299 GCA_036375795.1 Actinomycetes bacterium | reverse complement strand
TCCAGCAGGTGCGCGACGTCGGCCTGGTTGAGTCCTTGGTGGAGGAACGGCGCATCGGCGTTCTCGAGCTCGAACCCGCTCTCGACCAGCTCGGGGGCAGCAGCGCCGGTCGGTGGACCCATGGGCCTGGATGGACGGTTCACAGGGCAGCTCCTTCGGTGAGCCCGGCGAGGGCGTCGGCGATCCCGCCGGTGTGCAGGAAGACCACGGGTCCGGGGACACCGGCCCGCACGAGTCGCCGGAGCAAGGTCATCGCCTTGGACCCGTAGTGGTGGTCGAGCAGGAGCCCCTCGGAGCTCAGTGCGATGTCGGCGCTCTCGCGGTCCTCGGGGCTGGGTATCCCGAAGCCCGCCCCTCGCAGGTCCTGCACCTCCACGTCGGCGGGCTCCGGCGCAGGGAACCCAAGCTGGTCCGCGCACGCCCTGGAAAGGGACAGGACCTGAGCCCGTGTCGCGTCCGCGGGCCGGCTCACCGCGGCTGCGACGACCCGCCAGGCCAGGTCGTACCCGACCTGGCCCGCCACCAGGCCGGCCTGGGTGCCGCCGGATCCGGTTGCCACCACGACGATCTGTGGATCGACGGCAGCGGCGGTCGACTGCTCCGCAATCTCCTTGGCGGCCATGACGTACCCCGCCGCACCGATAGCCGTGGCGCCTCCGCGCGGGACGGCGTAGGGCCGTCGCCCGCAGGCCCGGAGGGTGTCGGCATGACTCCGCACTGCCTCGTCCAGCGCCTCCCGGGGGGTCTGGGCAAGGAAGCGCAGCCGGGCCCCGGCACTGCGGGCCAGGGCCACGCTCGCGGAAACGGAGTCGGAGGCGGGTGGCGGGCCGGCGAAGAGCACGTCACACTCCAGGCCCGCCACGCGGGCCGCCATGGCTGCCGCGGCGCAGAAGTTCGAGCTCTGGCTTCCTGCAGCCACCAGGATGTCGGCGTTCTCGGCCGCAGCCGCGCCGAGCAGGAACTCGAGTGAGCGTGCCTTGTTGCCGGCTATGCCGAAGCCGGTCAGGTCGTCGCGCTTGAGGAACACCGGCCCCGCGGCCAGCGCCCGTTCGAGACCCCGGGCGCGGACGAAGGGAGTCGGCAGCGTCGCCAGCGGCGTGCGTGAGAGGGTCACGGCCATGCCTCGTCCTCCGCTGCTCGGCGGAGCTCGGCTCGTCGAAGCACCTCGTCGACCATGGCACCGGCGCTCCCTGCCGGTGAGCCCTCAAGCCAGGCGCGGCACTCATCCTCCGTGGCTACGCCGGAGGCCACCACCGCGTCCACGACATGACTGGTGCGCGTGGTGCCCGGCGTGAGGATGTCGTGCAGGAGCTGCTGTGCGGCGTGCTTGCCCAGCCGGCCTGCGAGTCCGGCGAGCAGCCGTTCGGACACCCACGGGTCCCCGAGTCGCTCGAGGTTGGCCCGCATGGCCGAGACGTCGACGACCAGGCCACCGGCGAGCTCCCTACCCGTCCGGAGGGCCACCCCGGTGAGCAGGCACACCTCCGGAAGAGCCACCCACTCGGCCTTCCAGGCGCGGCCGTCGCGCTCGTGCCCGGCGACCATGCCCTCGATCAGCACGGCCGCGTTCGCCCGCACCAGGCGGGCCAGGGTGTCCAGGTGCTCGCTGGCCTCGGGGTTGCGCTTGTGGGGCATGGTGATGCTGCCCACGGTGGTGGGCGTGGTCGGCTCGCCGAGCTCGGCGATCTCGGGGCGCTGGAGCTCGTAGACCTCGTTCCCGATCCTGGCCAGGGTGCCGCACACCATCGACAGCACCGTCGCGAACTCCGCGAGCCGGTCCCGCGAGCTGAGCCAGGAGATCCCGGGATCGTGCAGCCCGAGGCGGTGGCAGAACTCCGCACGCAGGGCGAGTCCCTGGGGCTCGAAGAACCCCAGCACCCCGACCGCCCCGGCGAGCTGTCCCACAAGCCACCGGTCACGTCCCTCGCGCAGGCGCTCCAGGTGCCGGGACACCTCGTCGGCCCACGAGGCCACCTTGAAGCCGAGGGTGATCGGCGATCCGATCTGTCCGTGCGTACGGCCGGCCATGACTGTGTCCCGGTGCGTCGAGGCCAGCGCGAGGAGCGAGAGCTCGATCGCGCGCAGGTCCCTCCAGACCAGCCCCCCGACGCGGCGCATGACGAGGGCGAACCATGTGTCGGTGACGTCTTGCACCGTTGCGCCGTAGTACACGTACTCGCGGGCCGGCTCCGGCAGGAGGCGTTGCACCTCATGGATCAGGCCCAGCGTGGAGTGCCCGGTCAACCGGGTCTGTTCCGCCACGCGGCCGAGATCGAGGTCGCCTGCGTTGGCGTGCGCG
>DASVBQ010000388.1:0-11133 GCA_036375795.1 Actinomycetes bacterium | reverse complement strand
GGGCGAAGGCACCGAGGAGCCCGACAGCCACCTCCTCCCGAGACGCGGGGTCGACGCTGAGCCGCACGGCGAGGCAGAGCAGCAGCAGGACCACCGGCCGGACGAGCAGCAGCCAGGCCCGCCGACGCCCGAGGAGCGTGCGCAGCGTGAGCTGCGCGACGGTGGGGTTCACCGCGCGACCAGGTAGGCGAAGACGCTCTCGAGCGACTCGTCGGCGGGGGACACCTCGTAGAGCCGGATGCCGTTGCGCCGGGCGACCCGCGGCAGGAGGTGCACGAACCGGCCGTGGTCGGTCGCCTGGACGCGCAGCCGGTCCGTCAGCTCGACCGCGGAGACGCTCCCGTCGGCCATGACCGCCGCGGCGAGGGCCCGGTCGTCGCTCGACGCCACGGTGTACTGGTGCGGCCGCTCCGTCATCAGCTGCCGGATCTCGCGGAAGTCCCCGGAGGCGGCGTGCCGCCCGGACACCATCACCTCGATGGTGTCGGCGATCTCCTCCACCTCCTCGAGGATGTGCGAGCTGAACAGCACGGTCCGGCCGCTCTCGCCCATCGAGCGCAGCAGGTCCATCAGGTGCAGGCGCTGCCGGGGGTCCATGCCGTTGAACGGCTCGTCGAGCAGCAGCACCGGTGGGTCGTGCACCAGCGCGGAGGCCATCTTGACCCGCTGCTTCATCCCCTTGGAGTAGGTGCCGATCTCGCGGTCGGCGACGTCGGACATCTCGACCAGGTCCAGTGCCCGGCGGGCCGCGGCGACTGGGTCCGGCAGCCGGTGCAGCCTGGCGTTGGCGAGGATGAACGACCACCCGCTCACCACGTCGTACATCGCCTCACGCTCCGGCACGAGACCGATCTGGCGGTAGACCGACTCGTGGCGCCACACCGGCTGCCCGTCGAGGCTGACGGTGCCGGACGACGGCGCGAGGAAGCCGCCCATCATGTGGATCAGCGTCGACTTGCCCGCGCCGTTGGGCCCGAGCAGCCCGGTGATGCCGGGCCCGATGGTCATCGTCACGTCGTTGACCGCGACGACGTTGCCGAACCAGCGTGAGACCGTCGCGAGCGTGAGGACGCTCACGCCGCCGACACCCGCCGGTAGCGCAGCAGGAGCAGCCCGTAGCACGCGGCGACGAGCAGGACGGCCACGGACAGGAACACCACGCCGCCCGTCGCACCGGGTGGCCCTTCGACGGTCGACGGCTCGGCGCCGAGGACCCAGGACTGCACGCCGTCGACCAGCGTGAACGGGGAGATCAGCCCGGCCCAGCCGGCGACGTCGTCGCGCTGCTCCTCGGTCGCGATCCCCTGCACCGTGCCGGCCACACCCGCCAGCACCAGCAGCACGGCGACCACGGCCGCCACGCCGAGGCCACGGCGCGGGGTGAAGGCGGCGATCACGAGCCCGAGGCCGGCGAGGACGACGGCGAACATCACCGCTCCGGCCAGCCCTACCGCCACGTCCCGTGTGTTGTCCCAGAACGACAGCTCGGCCAGCAGCGCCCCGGCGTACAGCACGATCAGCGGTGCCGCGATGAGCACGAGCAGGGCGACGGTCATGGCGAGGAACTTCGCCTGTACGTAGGCGTGGCGAGACAGCGGACGGGAGAAGTACAGCGACACGACGCGGAAGCGGAGGTCACGGGACACGCTCTGCGGCGCCTGTGCGGCCACGAAGATGGTGACGACGACCTGCAGTGAGACCGGGTAGCGCGTGTACTCCAGCGGCAGCTCGTCCGCGCCGGTGATGATGACGACCGCGGCCATGATGAGTGCCGGCACGGTCATCACGGCGAGCAGCAGCAGCGGCATCACCTTGGACCGCGCGCTCCGGCCGATGCCGAAGGCCCCGCGCAGGCTGTGCACGAACAGGGAACGGCCGATGTACGTCGGCCCGAGGCGCGGCCCGTCGTACCGCCGGTAGCCGATGTCGTGGATCGCGCCGGTCTCGCTGGTCACGGCGCCACCGCCTCCTGCCGGAAGATGTCGAGCATGTGGTGGCGGCCGCGCTGCAGCCGGACCAGGCCTACACCGACCTCGGCCACCACGTCCCGGACCATGTCGTAGGTGGCCTCGTCGACCAGCTCGATCTCCAGGACCGCGCCCACCGGTCGCACCGCCACACCGGCCGCAGCCAGGCGTCGGGAGACCTCGTCGGCCCGGTCCGACACCTCCAGCGTGAGCTTCTGGGTCACCCCCGTCACGTCCGCCGCCGACGCGGACCGGAGCAGCCGGCCGCCGTCGATGACCACCACGTGGTCGCACACCCGCTCCAGCTCGCCCATGAGGTGCGAGGTGACGAGCACCGAGATGCCGAACACCGTGCCGATCCGGCGGATCAGGGCGAGCATGTCGTCGCGGCCGGCAGGGTCGAGGCCGTTGGTGGGCTCGTCGAGCAGGACCAGGCGCGGGTCGTGCACGAGGGCCTGGGCCAGCTTGACGCGCTGGCGCATCCCGGTGGAGTAGCCCCCGATCGGCCGGTAGCGCTCCTCGTACAGCCCGACGTGACGCAGCGTGTCGGCGGCCCGTTCGCGGGCCGCGGTGGTCGGGAGGCCGGACATCCGGGCCAGGTGCACGACGAGCTCCGTCGCGGACACGTCGGGCGGCAGGCAGTCGTGCTCGGGCATGTAGCCGACGAGCTCGCGGATCTGCTGGCTCTGCTCGGCGACGTCGAGGTCCAGCACGCGCGCGGACCCGGCCGTTGCCGGCAGGAGGCCGAGCAGGATCTTGATGAGCGTCGACTTGCCGGCGCCGTTGGCGCCCACCAGCCCGACGACACCGGCCGGTACGTCGACCGTGAGCTCGGCGAGGGCGGTCACCCGGCCGCTGAACGTCTTGGTCAGCCCCCGGGTGACGATCAAGGACACCTCGGCAGCGTACCGACGTCGCCTCGTCCCAGGCCTCCGCGACGTGTCGCGGCGCTCTGCGCGGGCGAGGTCAGCAATCGTAACAGCACTTATATAAGTGCTGTTACGATGGTCGGATGGCCGACTCGCCGTCCCCGGACCAGGGTGCCGCCCACCCGGCAGCCCACGACCTGGACCCCACCAGCCCGGATCCCACCAGCCCGGATCCCACCAGCCCGGATCCCACCAGCCCGGATCCCACCGAGGAGAGCCGCTGGCGGCCGTTGCGGGTCCTGCTGACCGCGATGGACGACGACATCGCCCGGCTCTATGCCGAGCGAGGAGTGGCCGGGATCCGGCCCCGGTTCGCCATGCCCCTGATCCGGCTCGGCCGCCACGGCGCGATGGCCATCCAGGACCTCGCCGCCGGCCTCGACGTCAGTCACTCGGCGATGAGCCAGACGGTGAGCGCGCTCCGCCGCGAGGGCCTGGTCCACAGCACCCCGGGTGCGGACGCCCGGACCCGCGAGGTGACCTTGACCGAACGGGCTCGGGCGGTCGTGCCGTTCCTGGAGGCGGAGTGGCGGGCCACCGAGCAGGCGGTCGCGGAGCTGGAGGCCGAGATCCCGTACCCGCTCAGCCAGGTGGTGCGGGACCTGCAGGCGGCGTTGGGGCGGCGTTCGTTCCACGACCGGATCGCGGAGCATCTGGCCGGGGCGCAGGACCCGCTCCCGTGAGCCGGCTCGACGGGCTGCTCGACACCAGGCCGGTGCGTTCCAGCCCGGGCTTCCGTCGCCTGTGGGTGGGCACCAGCCTGTCCGCCCTGGGGGCGCAAGTGGCGGTCGTCGCGGTGCTCTACCAGGCGTGGCAGCTGACCCGCAGTCCGGCGGCCGTCGGCGCCATCGGCCTCGCCCAGGCCGTTCCGATGGTGGCCTTCGGCCTGGTCGGCGGCTCGCTGGCCGACGCCGTCGACCGTCGGCGGCTGGTGCTGGTGACCACGACCGGTCAGGCGCTCTGCGCCGGACTGCTGGCGGTCCAGGCACTCGCCGGCCTGGGGGCACTGTGGATCCTCCTCGGGCTCGTCTCCCTGCAGGCGGCGTGCGGGGCGCTGGGTGCGCCTGCCCGCAGGACGTTCGCGGTCCGCCTGCTCCCCGCCGAGCAGGTCGGCGCCGGGATCGCCCTCACACACCTCAGCTTCCAGGCGGCCCTGCTCGTCGGCCCCGCCGTCGCCGGTGTGGTCACTGCCCGGTGGGGCGTGGGCGCCTGCTACCTGCTGTACCTGCTGACCTTCGCTGCCGCGTTGCACGGCGTCCTTCGGTTGCCGGCGATGCGTCCGCTCGGGGACGTGACGTCGCCTGGGCCGCACGAGGTCTGGGAGGGCTGGCGCTTCATCGGGAGACGGCCCGTCCTCTCCGGCGCCTTCCTGACCGATGTCCTGGCGACGGTGACGGCCATGCCGATCGCGCTCTTCCCGGTGATCAACGAGGAGCGTTTCGACGGCCGACCGGAGACGCTGGGCCTGTTCCTCTCGGCGATCGCCTTGGGCGGGATCGCCGCCGGCGCAGCCTCCGCCAAGGTCACCGGCTCGGCGCGCCCTGGCGCTGTCATGCTGGCCGCGGCCGGGCTGTGGGGCCTGGGGTTGGCCGGGTTCGGCCTGGTGCACCAGATCTGGGTCGCGCTCGGCTGCCTCGCCGTCGCGGGGGCCGCCGACACCGTCTCGGTGATCTCGCGGGGAACGATCGTCGCCCTGTCCACCCCCGACTCTCATCGCGGTCGGGTCAGTGCCGTCGAGCACGTCGTCGGTGTCTCCGGCCCTGATCTCGGCAACCTCCGCGGAGGGCTGTTGGCCGGCGCGACCTCGCCGTCCTTCGCCGTCGTCTCCGGTGGCGTGCTGTGCGTCCTCGGGGTCGCTGCAGTGGCCCTGTCCAACGGGTCGCTGCGCCGGTTGGTGATCCGCTGACGCCGGCCACCTGGGCGCCTCGTCGTCACGGCGCGGGTCGTGCGACTGCGGTGTCACGCCACAAGAAGATGCTGACCAGGAAGATCCAGACGGAGTCGAGCACGATGGCGATGCCTGCGACGACCTGGATGCCGGCCGTGTCGTATCCGATGGTGAACGCGCCGATCATCGAGGCAAGCGCCAGCACGACGCTCGCGACCGCGAACCATCGGGCGAAGAGCTGCCTCTGCAGGCAGACGGCGGCGGTCGCCCCGATGAGCAGGAGTAGCCCGAGCAGCGTCGCGCCCGTGCTCAGCAGGTGCATCGTCCACCAGACGCGTGCGCCGGCCGGGCCGAGGTCGGTGACGCGGGTGGCCGTGGTGCCCAGGACCAGGGCTCCGACCACCGAGCTCGCCGCCGTGAGGACCCCGCCTCCGAGCGCGGCCAGGGCGAGACCTGGCGTGCCGCCTTCGGCCCTGGTCAGGGCCTGGAAGTGGCCGGACAGCCACAACAGTGCCGCCGGCATCGCCAGGCCCATGACCACGGCAGCGAGCTGGAGCTGGCCCTGGTTGTCGGTCAGGTAGTCGAAGATCACTCGTCTGGAGTCCGTGGCGCTCGGGGCGCCGCTGGTCAGACCGGCGTAGACGAGGACCAGCGCGAAGAAGACCGCGCCGCCCAGCGCGGCCACTCGGACGGACACGGCTCCCGCGACCCCAGCCACCTGCCTGCTCTCCACGGCCCGCCTCCACGCGCAACGTGACCGGGCGACCGGTTCTCCAGAGCCCGGGCTGATCACCACGTTCGATGCGCGCTACGCCGCACCGATAGAGCCCTTCGTCACCAGTTACGGGCGCCTCGATCACGGACAACCGGAGTCACGTCCACGGGCTCGGCGCGCTGCCACGCTGACCCGTCGACACACACGCTGCGGGCCCTTGCGACGATCGTGGCCATGAGCGCACCGACCTTCCGCACGATCATCGAGCCGTTCCGGATCCACTCGGTGGAGCCGATGCGGATGACCACGCAGGAGCAGCGGCACGCGGCCGTGACCCACGCGGGCTACAACCTGTTCAAGGTGCACGCGGAGGACGTGCTGATCGACCTGCTGACCGACTCCGGCACCGGCGCGATGAGCCGCGACCAGTGGGCTGCGATGCAGCACGGCGACGAGTCCTATGCCGGCTCGCCGTCGTACTACGTGTTCCGGGACGCCGTGCGCGAGCTGTTTCCGTTCGAGCACGTGATCCCCACCCACCAGGGCCGCGCAGCCGAGCGGATCATCTTCAGCGTCCTCGGCGGGCCGGGGAAGGTGGTGCCGAACAACACGCATTTCGACACGACCCGGGCCAACGTCGAGTACACCGGCGCGCAGGCGCTCGACCTCGTCATCGCGGCAGGTCGGGACCCGGTCGCCGACCATCCGTTCAAGGGCAACATGGACGTCGAGGCGCTGGACGCACTGCTGCGCGAGCGCGGGGACGATGTCCCGGTCGTGTTCATGACGATCACCAACAACAGCGGTGGCGGGCAGCCGGTGTCGCTGGCCAACCTGCACGCGGTGCGCGAGGTGTGTGACGCGCACGGGAAGATGCTGTTCCTCGACGCGTGCCGCTTCGCGGAGAACGCCTGGTTCATCCATGAACGGGAGCCCGGCCAGGCGGGACGCGACGTGGCCGACATCGTGCGTGAGATGGCATCGCTGGCCGACGGCATGACGATGAGCGCCAAGAAGGACCCGATGGGCAACATCGGCGGATGGCTGGCCATGGACGACGACGAGCTGGCCCGGGAGTGCCGGAACGTGCTGATCCTCACCGAGGGGTTCCCGACCTACGGTGGGCTCGCCGGTCGCGACCTCGAGGCACTGGCGCAGGGGCTGCGCGAGGTCGTCGACCACGACTACCTGAGGTACCGGGTCCGCTCGACCGGCTACCTCGGCGAGGCGCTCCAGCGGGCCGGGGTGCCGGTGCTGACCCCGGTCGGCGGGCACGCCGTCTACCTGGACGCCCGGGCGCTGCTGCCGCACGTCCCGCCGCTCGAGTATCCCGGCCAGGCGCTCGCGGTCGCGCTGTACGAGGCGGGAGGCGTGCGTAGCTGTGAGATCGGCACGGTGATGTTCGGTCGCCAGCCGGACGGCTCCGAGGTTCCGGCCGCTCTCGACCTGGTGCGGCTGGCCATTCCGCGGCGCACGTACACGCAGAGCCACATCGACTACGTGATCGAGGTCTGCGAGCACGTCGCCCGCGGCGCCGGTGACCTGACCGGCTACCGGATCGTGGACGAGCCCGCCGCCCTGCGCCACTTCTCGGCCACCTTCGAGCCGCTGGGCTGACCACTCATCGACGGGTCGCCTCTCTGTCCGCGAGCTGCTCACGCACCCGCCTGACCAGCCCGCGCGCGTCGTCGGCGTACAGCCGGAGCCCGGTGACCGGCTCCGCGCCCTTGCGCAGCGGTAGTACGAGCGGGCGTCGGAGCGTGACGTCCACGTTGGTCCGGCTGGCGATCACGACGTTGAGCACGGAACCCCGCTCGTCCCGGTCGAGCTGGACGGTCCGGGACCTGTCGCGGCTGCGCTCTCGCACGCCGATCGTGGCGATGGCATCCCACGGAACGGTGATGTCGCTGCCGGCTCCATACCTGACGTGGAGGCCGGAGTCGCCGACGAGGTGGGGGTGGACAGTGAGGCTCGCCGCCAGGCCGAGCATCCACACCAGGCCCCAGATGCCGACGATGTCCGCAACGAGCCGGACCGTCTCCCAGGGCAGGACCAGGTGGAGGACCACGAGCTCGGTCGCCGACACCAGGATGAAGGCCCACAGCAGCGCCGACACCGCCCCGACGTACGCGAACCCGACGGCGTCGGCGGGGACGTCGGGGCGTCGGGTCACCCAGCGGAACAGGCTGCGGTACAGCGACAGCTCGAAGGCGACCGCCCGACGGACCAGTGCGATGACGAGCCTCACGGACGTTCTCCCTTCGCCGCCGACAGCTCTTCCCGGAGTCTGGCGAGCACCGCACGCAGGCCCGCGACGAGGCCGTCGAACTGCCTGTCGGACATCCCGGAGAAGAGCAGCTCGGCGAGCTGCTCACGCCCTTCCTCCAGCTCCTTGGCCGTCCGCGCCCCGTGCTCGGTGAAGGTCACCAGCGTCGCCCGACGGTCTGTGGGGTGCGGCTCCCGGGTCACGAATCCGGTGGCGACCAGTGCGTCCACGAGGCCGGTGATGTTCCGGGGGCTCACGCCCAGGACCTCGGCGAGGAACCGCTGCGTGCTCGGGCCGCGGTGGTGCAGCTCCCAGAGCAGGTGGGCGCGGGAGACGGTGAGGCCGTCCCGGGCCAGGCTCCGGGTCATGTCGTCGTTCATCAGGACGGCGAGCTCGAGCACCTGCCCGAGCGCCGCACCGTGCTGTTCCGCGTTCCGCATATCGTGATGCACCTTCACTATATAGGTGATTCACATAATGGCTGTGCATCGTGGCGGACGTCAATCCACGGGTCTACTCGCCCCCGAGCACCTGTCGGGGTGCCTCGCTAGTTTGCAGGCACAGGTAGTCACGACCCGAGGAGCAGTCTGATGGCATCGCGTCTCAACCCGTACATCAGCTTCGCCGGCAACGCGCGGGCGGCCATGGAGTTCTACCAGCGCGTCTTCGGCGGCAGCCTGACGATGAACACCTTCGGTGAGTTCGGGGCGCCGGACACCCCGGGGGCCGACAAGATCATGCACGCCATGCTCGAGACCGACGGCGGGTTCACGCTCATGGGCGCCGACACCCCGCCCGGCACGGAGCACAACCCCGGGAACAACATCTCGGTCAGCCTGAGCGGTGACGACTCCGACGAGCTCCGCGGCTACTGGGAGAAGCTCTCCGGCGACGGCACCGTGTCCGTTCCGCTGGAGAAGCAGATGTGGGGCGATGAGTTCGGCATGTGCGTGGACCGGTTCGGCATCGGCTGGATGGTCAACATCGGGCAGGGGCAGGCCTGACCCACCGATGCTCCGGTGACCGGCGGACGGGCGAACCGGCATAGGGTCGCGTCGTGATCAGTGTGTGTCTCGCCGGCATCACCGGATGGACGGCGGCGCCGATCGTCGCGGCGATTGACGCCGGGGACGACATGTCGCTCACCTGCGGCGTGTCTCGATCGGCGGCGGGCCGGCCGCTGTCGGCGGTCGGGTCGAGCAGCGAGGGCTTCGTCTACGCGAGCGTCCGGGAAGCGTTGACGTCCTGCGAGGTCGATGTCCTGGTCGACTTCACCAGCGCGACAGCGGTGAGGGCGAACGCCTGGTCTGCCGTCGAGGCGGGTGTCCACGTGGTGATCGGCTCCAGCGGGCTCACCGCGGGGGACTACGAGGAGCTCGACCGGCTCGCGCGCGACCGCGGCGTCGGCGTCATCGCGGCCGGCAACTTCTCCATCATGGCGGCCGTGCTCCGCCGAGCGGCCACGATCGCCGCGCAGCACCTGGCGCAGTGGGAGATCGTCGACTACGCCGGCGCGGAGAAGTCCGACGTGCCCAGCGGTACGTCACGGGAGCTCGCCGAGACGCTGGGACGGGTGCGCGTGCCGACGTCGGCCGTGCCGCTCGCGGACCTGCACGGACCGGTCGAGGCGCGGGGCACCGACGTGGCCGGCACGCGCGTCCACTCGGTGCGCCTGCCGAGCTTCGTCGTCACGACCGAGATCGTCTTCGGCGGTCCGGGCGAACGACTCGTCATGCGGCACGACCCGGGGGAGAGCCCGCAGCCCTACGTTGCCGGGACGCTGCTCGCCGTCCGCAGGGTCGGCGAGGCGCCGGGCGTCCGCCGAGGGCTCGACTCACTGCTGTTCGACCAACCCGTCGCCGGGCCGTGACTCACGTGCTCGCCGGTGGTGCGTCGTACGGGGCCGAATCGGCCGCCGGCATCAGTGCTCGTGCGGGCTCGTCCGCGATGAGGGCTCGATGACCTCCTGGCCGATGCTCCGATCGGTCGACGGGTGTTCGACCAGGGCCAGGATTCGGTTGGCCATGAAGCGCGCAGTGCGGACGGGGGTACCGCCCCTGGTCACCTCGGTCACCTCGACGATTCCGCGTCCGGTGTTGATCTCCACGCGGCGGCCGTTGCGGGTCGCCACCACCTCGTACGTGCGGACCTCGCCGCCGGCATCGATGACGATCTCCACCCTGTCGCCGCGCACCACTCGACAGTACCTCCGGCGAGCCCACCGTCGATCTTCGCGGCGATGAGTCGACTGGAGCAGCGACACGGACTGACGCCGCTCGAGCCGTGCTCAGGCGTAGGTGTGGACGGCCTCGAGGCGGTCCGCGCGACGGACCCGACGGCGGTTGCGCAGCCCGTCCGCGGTCAGGACCGCCAGCGCCGCCCAGACCAGCGCGAAGCCGGCCAGCCGCGACGCGGGCATCGGCTCGTCGTACAGCAGGACGCCGGTGAGGAACTGCAGGACGGGCGCGAGGTACTGCAGCATCCCGAGCAGCGAGAGCGGGACGCGCCGCGCCGCCGCCGCGAAGAACAGCAGGGGAACGGCGGTCGCGACACCGGCGCTCGCCAGCAGCAGCCCGTGGCCCACACCGGAGTGGCCGAGCTGCCCGCCGCCCTGCGACTCCAGGTAGACCAGCCAGCCCAGCGCCGGGAGGAACAACACCGCCGTCTCGACGGTCAGTGACTGCACCGCCCCGACCCGTGCACCGACCTGCTTCTTGAGCAGGCCGTACGTCGCGAACGAGAACGCCAGGCCGAGGGCGATCCAGGGCGGCCGGCCGTAGTCGACGGTGAGCACCACGACCGCGAGTGCGCCGAGCCCGACCGCGCCCCACTGCATCGGACGCAGCCGCTCCTGGAGCACCAGCACCCCGATGAGCACCGTCACGACCGGGTTGATGAAGTAGCCCAGCGACGTCTCCACGACGTGCTCGTTGTTGACGCCCCAGATGTAGAGGCACCAGTTGCCGGCGATGAGAACCGCCGCGAGCGTCATCCGCGCCAGCGAGACCGGGTCGTCGAGCAGCGGCCGCACCCACGACCAGCTGCGCCGGGCAGCGAGCACACCCAGCACGAAGGCCAGGGACCAGACGATCCGGTGGCCCAGGATCTCCACCGAGCCGGCGGGCTCGAGCAGCGGCCAGTACAGCGGGAACAGGCCCCACAGGAAGTAGCACGCGACGCCGTACGCCGTGCCGCGCCGCTCCTCTGTCACCCCCGCACGCTACGGCGCGGCGTCAGGAGTGTCCAACCGGTTTGCTGCTGTCTCGGGCTGCGGGATGCAGCGCTACCCGACGGTCCAGGTGTCCGACCCGGCGAGCAGGCCGGCCAGCTCGCCGGCGCTTGACGGACCGCCCTGAGTCTCCTGGCTG
>DASVBQ010000385.1:0-2117 GCA_036375795.1 Actinomycetes bacterium | reverse complement strand
CCGGGGCTTGCCGTGGGCCGCCGCGTAGCAGCGGAAGACGGAACCGAGCGCCGAGCCGACGGTCGGTGGTGCCGCGACGACCGCCCGTCGCACCTGCTGCGGGTCCAGTCCGAGGTCGCGGAACTTGGTGCCTCGGCGGTCAACCACGAACGAGGCCAGCATCAGGAAGCGTGTCTCGGGCGGGATCGCGATGCGCGAGTGGGCGTGCAGCATCAGCGTGAGCAGCGTCGTTCCGGACCGCGGGCACCCGACGACGAAGACCGGCCGGTCACCCATGACGCCGCACACCCCTGCACGCCCGCTGGGCGACCAGCTCCTCGAACAGCTGCTCCCAGCGGGTGCAGATCGTGGGCAGGTCGTAGGTCGCGGCGGTCCGCCGGGCAGCGTTGCCCATGATCGAACGCAGGACCGGGTCCTCGATCAGCGAGCAGATCGAGGTGGCCAGTCTCGCGACGTCGCCCTGCGGCACGAGCAGCCCGTCGACCCCGTGGGTGATCATGTCGGCTGGCCCGTTCCGGCAGTCGAAGCTGACGACCGGCAGCCCCACCGCCATGGCCTCGAGCAGCACCATCGGGAAGCCCTCGTTGCGGGAGCTGAGGACGTACATCGCCGCGCCAGCCATCTCCTCCCAGAGCCGGTCGGTGTAGCCCATGAGGCTCACCTGGTCCGCGAGGCGGTACCGCTTGACCAGTCCCTCGAGCAGCGGACGCTCCGTCCCGGAACCGAAGATCCGCAGCCGCCAGTCCGGGTGCCGCTCGGCGACGGCGGCGAAGGCCGGTATCAGTCGGTCGAACCCCTTCTGCGGGGTCAGCCGGCCCGCGGCCACGATCACCTTGCTGTCGCCGCTCGCGCGCGGGAGGACCTCCGGCACGGCGTTGGGCATGCGTACCACCCGGGTCCTGCCACGCAGCAGGTTGCGGTAGTCGTCGGCGTCGCGCTCGGTCAGCGCGCTGACCAGGTCCAGCCGCGGGTACGCCCTGGCGATGGAGCGGCGAAGCGGCCTCGGATGGTTGGCGAGGTACAGATGCTCCTGGCCGACCACGACCACGCCCGGACCGGCGAGCCGAGCGGCCGCGACGTTCAGGCCGGGCCGGGTGGTGACCAGGACGCCGTCGCGCAGGCTCCGCAGGTAGCCCGCGAGCCGCAGATCGGTGAGGGCGGTGAAGTTGCGGTGGCGCCGTTCCGACGCCGGGATCAGGACGCTCGGCACCTTGGTCCACAGGCCGTCCAGCCGGCCTCGTTCGTCGCCCGGCACCTCGGGCGAGAGGGCCCGGACCGGCACCCGCGGGTCCGGCCTGAACCGGCTCGACGGGCGGCGCTGGTACACGCTGACGATCTCGACGTCGTGCCGGTCTGCCAGGCCGGCCGCCGTGTTGTACGTGGCGCGGATGGTGCCGCCCACCGAGTAGGCGTTCATCAGCAGAAAGCGGATCTTCACGGCACGGCACCCCACCCCTGGTGGCCGCCGACCCCCACACACCGCGGCGGTGCCCGACCCAGCGGGGGATGTCCTGCGCGGGTACCGACGTGGTGCTATGAAGACGCGGCGAGGCACACCGCGGTTCGCGTGTGGCGCAGGGGCTAGTCGGCCGGTCCATGCCCGGCGGGCGCATACGGGCTCGGACGGACCCACGTCGGGAACGCCCGGACCAGCTCGCGCGGCCCGTCGATCCGAATCCGCTCCGAGCGCAGGAGATCCCGGTAGCTCAGCTCGCGCAGGTGCCACCGGGCGAGAGCGTCCGCGTCGGTGTGCACCACGAGGTCGTCCGGGCTTCCGGGGTAGCGCGTACACACCTCGGCTTGTGGACGACGCACCAGGAGCCAGTAATGCTGCTGCGGCCGGTCGCTCAGGTCGACGCGGACAGTCACCCGCTCGACCGGAAGGGAATCAGTGCTCATCAAGCGAGCCGTGGCCCACAGCACGTAGGTCGGATCAACATCGTCCGGCTCCAGCTCGAGCCACCTGATGCCCCAGCTGCCCATCGCGTCGCACAACGGCTTCAGCTCCCGGCCTGCCGGGGTCAGCTCGTACGTCACCGCCCTGGCCGCAGGATCGGCCCGCCGGACGATGATGCCGGCACGGGACAGCGTCGCGAGCCGGTCGGCCAGCAGCGCCT
>DASVBQ010000383.1:0-5562 GCA_036375795.1 Actinomycetes bacterium | reverse complement strand
AAGCCATCACCACGGCGGGGGGATCGCTGCGCGATCTCCGGGTGGCCGAGGTGATCAAGCAGGACGTCGTGGTGGGTGACGACGGGAGCCTGGTCTACCGGACCAAGGTCCAGTTGTCGTTCAAGTACGAGTCGGCGTAGCCCGAGCCGTCAGCGGCGGGTGATGGTCGGGCGGGTGGGCTTCACCACCGTCGGCCACCCGCACGCCGACAGCCGTTTCACCAGGAAGCGGCGCTCGGCGGGGTCCACTGCCAGCCGCCAGCGCCACTTCACGGCGACCCACTGCGACACGTAGCCGCACCGCGTCGCCGGTCGCTGCGGCATCCAGTCCTGCGGCTCGGCGTTCCCGCGGGAACGCAGCACCCTCTTGGTCGCGACCGCCAGCGTCGCCGCGTACCCCAGGTCGTTCGCCATCTGTTGCCGGGTCGTCGCCGTCCATCGCCGCGCCCCCGACCGCCAGACCTCGCCCAGCGGAACGACGTGCTCGATGCCCAGCCGGGAGCGGTCGGTGGTGACGACCCCGTCGTACCGCGAGAACCAGCGGCCCCCGGTCAGCCCGCAACCAGCTCGCACGGTCGGGGGCCGCGACGCCTCCGCGACGAGCACCTCGTTGCGCGTGCTGCAGCCGTCACCGTCGGCGTCGGTCCACATCCGGAACTTCGACCTTTGGTAGCCCCGCGGTGTCTCCGGTGCCCGGCGCAGGTCGCGCAGCATGGCCCGCGTCGACATCTTGGGAGGCGGGGGCGCGGGCATCGTGACGGCCGCCGGCACCGACTGCGGCGAGACGTTCGAGGACGTGTCGAAGGCGTCGACGGTCCACGAGTACGTCGTACCCGACACGAGCCCGCTGTCGGCGTACGTCGTGCTGCCCGCTCCGAGGGTGGCCACCACGGCCCCGTCGCGCCGCACCGTGTAGCCGGCGACCGCGGTGTACTGGTCCGTCGACGGCTGCCAGGACAGGCTCGCCGTCGACGACGACGTGGCCGACGCGAGCAGTCCGCTCGGCGTGGTCGGGGGCAACGTGTCGCCGGTGCTCTTGCAGCCGATCGTCCCGCCGTCGAGCACCTGGCCGGCGGTGTCGACGAACCCGAAGGAGACGTCTTCGCTGCCCAGGTCGAGGCGCAGTGCCCCCGGCACGGCAGCGGCCGAGGCGAGCCGGGTGTCGCTCAGCACCCCCGGCACGAACTCGTGACCACCCGTGCCGGCCACGAGCTGGGTCACGCCCTGCGGGTCAGGGCTGCCGGTGCCGTTGAGCGGCGCCCACCGCTCGTAGGAGTGCGCGTGTCCCGCGACCGCGAGCGTCACCCGGCGGGCCGCCAGCAGCGACCACACCTGGCCGAGCCCGGTCCGGCCGCCACCCTGGGCAACCGAGTACCGCGGGTGGTGCATGTAGACGATCGTGCAGCGCGCCCGGTTGGCGGCGAGGTCGCCGGCCAGCCAGTCGTACTGCGGTGTCCCCGGCTGGAGCTGGCCGAACTCCACGCTGGAGTCGATCGCCGCGACGTGCCAGCCGGCAACGTCGTAGCTGTAGTAGTGGGGGATGTTGTCCCAGTAGTCGAAGTACCCCGCGGCACCCGGCGTCAGGTACTCGTGGTTGCCGACGACCGGGTTGGTGATGTCGCGGAAGCGACCGTAGCCGGTCGGTGAGCCGTACCAGTTGTCGAACTCGTGGGTCGATCCGCGCTCGTAGACGTCACCGAGGTACGCGAGCAGGTTCGGCTTCCAGGACGCGATCTGCTGCACGACCGCGGCCTCCTCAGGCGATCCCGAGGCGCCGTCGCCCACGGCCGCGAGCCGGAACCGCTGGCCGGGCTCAGGGCTCGACCCGCGGGCCACGCTGAACTGCTGCGTGTTGACCGCCGGGACCGTCACGCCGTTGGCGAGCGTCACCGGCTGGTCGAGGTCGTACGACGTCCCGTCCATCAGCCGCGCCCGCACCCGCAGCGGACCGGTCGAGTCGACGTGCCGCTGGGTGCGCCACGTCATGCCGTACGCCGGGTCGTGGTCGCTGAGGAGATACTCCCCGTTGAACCAGAACACGACCTTCTCGATTGCGGGAAGCACGACGCCGGGCGCCGGGTCCCGCACGGTCACTGTCGCGTTCACCGCGACCTCACCCGCGAGCGGCCCGTCCGGCACGTCGACCAGGCACACGTCGACGGTGTAGCCGGTCGAGGGATGCGAGACGCAGGGCGACGTGGCCGCCGCGGCCGGCGCGCCGCCGAGCACGGGCAGGACCAGGCCGATCAGGGTGAGGACCAGGACGCAGCGCCGGGCACGGCGCAGGGGTACGGGTGACACCCGGTCACTATCCGGGCAACTGCCCGATCTGTCCCGGACTTGACCCGATCTCGACCTACCAGGGCATGTCGAGGAACGGCGAGCTGAACACCGGCTCGGCGCCGAGGACCTGCGCGGCCTCGTCCGGGTCCATCCGTGAGCGCTCCGCCTCGACCACCATGCCCAGCAAGCCGACGTCCCCGGGCGTCGCGAGGCCGGTCACCACCGGCAGCGACAGCGCCCAGGAGACCGCTGCGGTGATGGTGCGCTGGTCGTCGAACGGCTCGTACCAGGTGGCAAAGCGATGCTCACCCTTCCAGTTCTGCCGGGACACCGTCTTGATGATCATCAGCCCGGCGTCCTGGCGCTGCACCTCCTCGACCACGGCGTCGTACGCGGCGCGGTAGTCGGGGTCGCGGCTGAGCACCAGGTTGATCGGCGTCAGCACGGTCGCGAACGGGTGCCGCCGCAACGCCTCGAGGTGGGTCGCGGGGGCATCGTGCCCGTGCCCGGTGATCCCGACTGCGCCGACCATGCCCTCGTCCACCGCGCGCAGGGCCGACTCCAGGGCTCCACCCTTGCCGGTCGCCGCGTCCAGCTCGGCCAGGTCGGTCACGGCGTGCAGCTGAAGCAGGTCCACGCGGTCGGTCTGCAGCCGCTCCAGCGACTGGTTGATCTCGCGCCACGCCCCCTCCGCACCCCGCTCCCCGGTCTTCGTGGCCAGGAAGATCTGCTCGCGGATCCGCGGCATCCACGGGCCGAGCCGCAGCTCGGCGTCTCCGTAGCTCGCCGCGACGTCGAAGTGGTTGATGCCGGCGTCCAGCGCCTCCTGGACGGAGCGGTCCGCGACGTCCTGGCCCACCTCGGCGAGCGCTGCCGCGCCGTAGATGAGCACCGAGCTCTGGTGCCCGAGCCGGCCGAGTCGTCGTGTCTCCATCGCCGTCCTCCGTCTACGTCGTGCGCCGGGCGGTCATGGACCGCAGGGTGATTACCAGCATGACCACCAGACCGATGGTCGCAAGTCCCAGCCCCAGCCTGCCGTCCAGTGGCAGCGCGATGCCGACGAAGCCGCCGACCACCCAGGACAGCTGGAGCAACGTCTCCGACCGGGCGAAGGCCGACGTGCGCACCGCCTCAGGCACGTCGCGCTGGACGATGGCGTCGAGCGAGAGCTTGCCCAGCGACTGGGCCAGGCCGGCGGCCAGGCCCACGGCGAGGACGGTCACCACGCCGTACACGAGCGCTCCGGCGAACGCAGCGGCCGTGACGATGCCGAGCATGGCCACGATCACCGCCTCCGGCGCGCGGGCTCGCATCTTCGCGCCGATCGTCGTGCCCGTGAAGCTGCCGACGGCGGCGCACCCCGCGACGAGTCCGAGCGCCACCGTGTCGTCGAGTCCACCGATCGGGTGCTCCCGCAGCAGGAAGGCGAGGAACATCGTGAGGAAGCCGGAGAAGGCGCGCAGCGAGCCGTTGGCGCGCAGGGCGGCGACCACGGTGGTGCCGACGCTGGCCCGCCGCAGGATCGGACCGGTGTCGTCCAGTGACAGGGTCGTCGGTGTCTCGCCCACGGTCGAGTCGACCTTCGGGGGCAGCCGCAGGGCCAGCACCATCGCGCTGAGGAAGACGAGGAACGCCGCCCAGAGCGGCCACTCCGGCCCGATCAGCGTCAGCAGGCCGGCCAGCCCCGCACCGAGGGCACCGGAGATGACCCCCGCCAACGAGATGCGCGAGTTGGCCGCCACCAGGGTCCCGCCTTCTGGCAGCAGCCGCGGCACCGTGGCCGAGCGGGTCACGGTGTAGGCCTTCGACGAGACGAGGCACGCGAAGGCCGCGGGGTAGAGCGAGATCTCGTTGTCCGCGACCGCCCCGGCCAGCGCCCAGGTCGCGAACGCGCGCACCAGCATCGTGGCGGCGATGGCGTATCGCCGGCCGTGCCGGAACCGGTCGAGGAGCGGTCCGACGACCGGCGCCAGAACGGCGAACGGCGCCATCGTGATCAGCAGGTACAGCGCCACCCGTTCCCGCGCCTCGCCGGTCGGCACCGAGAAGAACAAGGTGTTCGCCAGGGCGACCGCGACCATCGCGTCGCCGGCGGTGTTGACGCCGTGCAGCTCGATGAGCCGGCCGAGGCCGGACTCGCCGGCGCCCTGGGCGTGGGTGGCCCGGCGGACCCGGCGAGCCGTGCGCAGTGCACCGGACCGGGTCCGGCGAGCAGCGCCGCGCCCGAGGTCGGCGAACTGCCCGCGCCGCCTGCCCTCGCTCACGGGCCCATCCTGCCGTGAGGACGTCGGCTCGCGCGCGCACGCCCCATGGGGGAGAATCGCCTCCCGTGACCACCACCACCCGCCGCGCCCCCACGGACGCCGTGCTGACCGCTGCCGTCGACCTCGCCCGCGCCGCGGCCGAGCAGGTCGCCGCCCCAGGTCACGTGGGCGAGCACCTCGGTGCCGAGGTGGAGGGCGAGCGGCTGGTGTCGCACCGGTTCGCCTGCCTGGACAAGGCCTACACCGGATGGCACTGGGTGGTCACCGTCACCCGGGTCGCCCGCAGCAAGGACGTGACGGTCTGCGAGACCGTGCTGCTTCCCGGCGGCGACGCGCTGCTCGCCAAGGACTGGCTGCCCTGGAGCGAGCGGCTCGCGCCCGGCGACCTCGGCGTCGGTGACCTGCTGCCGACCCACGCCGACGACGAGCGCCTGGAGCCGGGCTACACCGCTCTCGACCTCGGTGAGGACCTCGCGCCGGACGACAGCGAGGTCGACCGCGTCGCGATCTACGAGCTGGGGCTCGGCCGGGCGAGGGTGCTCTCGCCGATCGGCCGGGACGACGCGGTGGATCGCTGGTACTCCGGGGAGAGCGGGCCGACCGCACCGATCGCCGAGGCGGCCCCGGCCCACTGCTCGACCTGCGGCTTCCTGGTGCCGATGGCCGGGCCCCTGCGCCGGGTGTTCGGGGTGTGCGCCAACGTCTTCTCGCCGAGCGACGGCCGGGTCGTGTCCTACGACCACGGCTGCGGCGGGCACTCGGAGGCCGCGGTGCTCCCCAGCCCGGTGGAGGTCACGCCGCCGATCGTCGACCACGTGGCGTACGACGTGATCGCGGTTCAGCCGGCCGAGCACCCACCCGGCTCGGTCGACGACGTCGCCGACGTCGAGGAACTCGGCCACTCCTGACGCCGGCCGTGGGCGAGGATCCGTTCGACACGCATGCTCTGAGGTCCAGGGTCCTGGACGCCTGGGCGGCCTCGCCCGCGCGGTTCCGCGAGGACGCCAACGCGGAGG
>DASVBQ010000375.1:0-2243 GCA_036375795.1 Actinomycetes bacterium | reverse complement strand
GTCCGCCGGATGACTGACCAGACCAGCGGCGCGGAGCTGCGTCGTTCCCCCCTGCACGACCGGCACACCGCCCTTGGGGCGAAGATGGCGGACTTCGGCGGCTGGCTGATGCCGATCGAGTACCCGGATGGGGGCGTTGTGCGCGAGCACACCGCCGTCCGCGAGGCGGTCGGGCTGTTCGACGTGAGCCACCTCGGCAAGGCGACCGTGACCGGTCACGGCGCGGCCGATTTCGTCAACTCCACGCTGACCAACGACCTGGGCCGGATCGGCCCCGGTCAGGCGCAGTACACCCTGTGCTGCGACGACGAGACGGGCGGCGTGGTCGACGACCTGATCGTCTACTACCGCTCGGACCAGGACGTGCTCCTGGTCCCGAACGCCGCCAACACCGCGGAGGTCGTGCGCCGGCTCGCGGCGGCCGCGCCGGAGGGCGTGCTGGTGAGCGGGGCGCACCGCGACTTCGGGGTGCTGGCGGTGCAGGGGCCGCACAGCGACGAGGTCCTCGACGCGCTCGGGCTGCCGAGCGGGCACGACTACATGTCGTTCGTCGAGACGCAGTGGCACGGGAGCCCGCTGGTGGTGTGCCGCACCGGCTACACCGGGGAGCGGGGCTACGAGCTGCTGCCGCGGTGGGACGACGCAGGGGCGCTCTGGGACGCCGTGCTGGCGTCCGGTGAGCCGCACGGGATCCGGCCTTGCGGGTTGGGCGCGCGGGACACCCTGCGCACCGAGATGGGGTACCCGCTGCACGGTCAGGACCTCTCCCTCGACATCACGCCGGTGCAGGCCCGGTGCGGCTGGGCGGTGGGCTGGAAGAAGGACCTGTTCTGGGGCCGGGACGCGCTGCTGGCGGAGCGGGAGGCGGGGGCGCGCCGGCTGCTCTGGGGCCTCGAGGGGCTCGAGCGGGCGATCCCGCGCCCGCACATGACGGTGCTGCTCGACGGGGCCACGGTCGGCGAGGTGACGAGCGGGACCTTCTCGCCCACCCGCAAGGTGGGCATCGCGCTCGCGCTGCTCGACCGGTCGGTGGCGGAGGGGGCCGAGGTCCAGGTCGACGTACGCGGTCGGGCCGCCGCCTTCCGCGTGGTGAAGCCGCCGTTCGTGACGCCGTCGACGAAGAGCACGTGACCGCCACCCGCATCCTGCTCCTGGGGATGATGGGAGCGGGCAAGACCTCCGTGGGCCAGGAGCTCTCGGCCCGGACCGGCTGGCCGTACCGGGACAACGACTCACTGGTCGCCGAGATCGCCGGCGTCGACACCGCCGCGCTGCTCGACCGTGACGGGGTCGCGGCGCTGCGCGACGCCGAGTCGGCCGCCCTCCGGCGCGCGGTCGACGACCCCGGGCCGCTGGTCGCGGGGGTGGCCGGTGGTGTGGTGGAGCGGCCGGACGACGTCGACCTGCTCCGCCGGACCGACGCGCTCGTCGTCTACCTGCACACACCGATAGACGTCCTCGTCGAGCGGGTGGGCGACGGCGGAGGGCGGCCGTTCCTGCAGCCCGACCCGGAGGCCGCGCTGCGCCGGCTGTACACCGGTCGCGAGCCGCTCTACCGCGAGGTCGCCGACCTCGTGGTCGACACCCGCGACGGGTCCGCGGCGGAGCACGCCGACCAGGTGCTGGCCGCGCTCACTGGCTGAGCGCCGCTGCGGCACGAAGCAGCGGCACCGCCAGCAGGGCACCGGTGCCGTCCTCCTCGCGGATCCCGAGGTTGAGCAGCGGCTGCAGCCCCAGTCGCGCCAGCGCGATGTCGTGGGCCGGCTCGGGGCTGCGGTGCCCGGCCACCCACCAGTCGACCGCCCGGAACGCGATGCGCTGCGCGACCAGTGCGCAGGCGGTGGTCACCGGCCCGTCCAGCACCACGGGCGTACGCCGGGCGGCCGCCCGCAGCAGCATCCCTGTCGTGGCGGCCAGGTCCGGGCTGTCCACCGCGTCCAGCAGCGCCACGTGGTCGCCGAGCACCGGGCGCGCCCTGCGCATCGTGTCGCGGATGGCGGCGCAGCGACGCATCCACGCCGCGTCGTCGATCGTCGCTCCCCGGCTGGTGACGGCGGACGCGTCCTTGCGGGTGAGCAGTCCCACCAGCGCCGACGCCGGAACCTCAGCGGCGCGGTCGGCATCGGCGACGACGAGCAGGTCGGTGCCGCTGTCCACCAGGAGGTCGACGAACGCCATCCCGGCCATCAGGGCGCTGGCGCCGTCTCCCGCGGCGACGGGCAGCGGACGGACGTCGACCCCGA
>DASVBQ010000364.1:0-2414 GCA_036375795.1 Actinomycetes bacterium | reverse complement strand
GTCCGGCTGCACTCCGGCGCGCCGTCGACCTGGCAGACCAGACCCGGCTGGCGCGGCACGAAGGCGTAGCGGAACCCGGCCATGGTCAGCGCCTCGAGCCCGCTGTCCGGGTCGCCCTTCGCGCAGCCGGTCCGGACGTCGCCGCCGAGCAGGCGGGCGTCGACGACCACCCCGACGCACGGCTCGGCGGCCGCGGCCGGCTGTGCGGACAGCAGGCCGACCAGGCCGAGCCACCCCGCGCCCCCGAGCGACGCGAGGAGGGTCAGCACCGAGGGCGTCCGACCTGCTGTCCGCACCGGTCCGGTCACCCGCGTCAGCAGGCCAGGCGGGGCAGGCCGCGCACCGAGCCGGCCGAGGTGACCTCGCCGAGCGTCACGCGGGCGAGGGCGGGGACCGCCTGTGCGGTCGCGAGCACCCGGTCGCCGGCATCGGTCCTGCTGTAGCGCACCGAGCCGCGCAGTGCGGGCTGGGCGCC
Organism: Actinomycetes bacterium; assembly: GCA_036375795.1. Classification (GTDB taxonomy): domain Bacteria; phylum Actinomycetota; class Actinomycetes; order JACCUZ01; family JACCUZ01; genus DASVBQ01. Next base: position 1,939 of record DASVBQ010000364.1, on the reverse strand, counting down.
GCACGTGGCCTGCAGGGAGCGCAGGAAGGAACGACCCTCACCGGCCCGCTTCGTGCGGTCCAGCGCGTCGAGCGCCTGGGTGGCGAGCGCGGTGCTGTTGGCGTTGCGGGTCCCATTGCCCGTGAACGACCCGTTGGCGTGCTGCCGGCGGACCAGCCAGCGACCCGCCTCGGCGGCGGCGTCGCGAGCGGCCGGGGTGCCCACCGTCACCAGCGCCTGGACGGCGTAGCCGGTCGCGTCCACCGACGCGGTGCACGTCGCGGCGCCCAGGGTCTCGGGGAACGCTCCGTTGTCGCACTGCTGCGACAGCAGGTACCGCACCGAGGCCTGGGACGGGCCGGCGGCGGTGGCCCGGGCCAGCCCGAGGACGGCAAGCGACTGGCTGAACATGCTGCTGAAGTCGCCGAACTGGCTGATGTCGCTGAACCGGCCGCGGTCGGTGGCCGCGCAGCCGGGTCGACGCGGGCCGCACTCGAGGCCACGCAGCTCGCCGACCAGGTCGGCCCGGATCGAGGACCCGAACGATCGCGGGTCGGTGCGCCGCGCGGCCGCGACGACGAGGAGCTTGGCGAAAGGCCCCGCGTAGTACTCGTTCGTGTCGCCGCCGCCGGTGTAGTCCAGGACGTGTGCCTGCAGCGCGCGGGTCGCCGCGCGGGCGGTGCCCCTGCCGACTCCGGCCGCGCTCAGCGCGAGCACGGCGTCAGCGGTCTGCCCGTAGTCCGGGCCGAACTGGCCCGTGACGAGGTGGGTGTCGTCGTCCAGCGCCCGCCCGACCCAGCCGGCGCCGGCATCGGCCCGGTCGCGGGTCTCGGCGGCCGACGCGACGTGCGGTGTGGAGAGCACCAGCAGTGGCGCGACGAGCAGGGTGAGGCCGACCGGGAGTCGGCGGCGCAACGTGGCACGGAACACGGGGTGTCCTTTCAGGGAGCGATCCGTGACGGGTCCCCGACCTGCACCCCGCGACGACAACGCCCCCGACGCGCTGCTGTGCGCGTGGGGGGCGAAGGTTGCGGACCGGTGGTCCGGGCTCCGCCCCGCATACCTCGACGGAATGAGTGGAGCCGCTCACGTCCGCACAGGTGCTCCGACTCGCCGCGGGGGCCGGCTGTCTGCCGGCTGCGGCCTACGGTTGCGGGTCAGCGCCGGCTTCCGACCGGCTTCCCCTGCAAGGACGCGTATGCAGTTGTGTGCCGGCGCGTGCCGACACCTCGGACTAGACCACGCGAGGTAGCGTCGCGTCAAAAGGCGACGGCCCGAGATCACGACGCGAGATCACGTGGAGAGGAAGGCCTGGCGGCGATGACGTTCACCTGGCGGCTCGAGTCCAGCGACGGCACCCCCCTCAGCCTGCCGGGCAGCGGCGCCGAGCGGTTCCCCAGCCAGGCTGACGCCGAGTCGTGGGTCGGCGAGGCATGGCAGGACCTGCTGGCCGAGGGCGTCGACCAGGTGACCCTGCTCGAGGGCGACCGGGTGGTCTACGGCCCGATGAGCCTGCACCCGGCGGAGTAGCGCACACGCGGGGTCAGCGGGCGCCTGCCGTGCGGAGAACCGCAGCGATCCGGCCGTACCCGCGTCGCTCGGCGTGCTGCAGCGGGCGCACCCCGTCGTGGCGGGACGGCTTGTTCACCTCCGCCCCGGCCCGCACCAACAGCCGGACGGTGCGGACGTAGCGGCGGCCGCCGTCGCCGAGGATCACCGCCTCGTGCAGCGCCGTCCAGCCGAGGTTGTTCACGTGGTCGACCCGGATGTCGGTCGCCAGCAGCCGGCGCACGATGTCGACGTTCCCGCGCTCGGCCGCGCGGATGAGCCCGGTGCCGTCGAAGCGGTCCAGGCTTGCGACGTCGGCGCCGGCGCTCAGAGTGAGCTCCAGCAGCCGGGGGTCGTCGCCGACCTCGCTGGTGGCGATGAGATAGGCGCTCTGGCGGGTGCGGTCCTTGCG
>DASVBQ010000361.1:0-2148 GCA_036375795.1 Actinomycetes bacterium | reverse complement strand
GCGGGTCGCCGCCTCGCGGGTCGGCGCCCACGCGACGACCTTGGCGAGCATCGGGTCGTAGTCCACCCCGACCACCGAGCCGTCCTCGACGCCGGAGTCGAGCCGCAGGCCGTACGCCGCGGGGCGGGCGAACCTGGCGTCGACGCCGGGCACCGAGATCCGGTGCAGCCGCCCGCTCTGCGGCGCCCAGCCGGCCGCGGGGTCCTCGGCGTAGAGCCGCGCCTCGATCGCGTGGCCGTCGGCCGACGGCGGCTCGAGCGGCAGCGCCTGACCCTCGGCCACCTCGAGCTGCAGCCGGACGAGGTCGAGCCCGAACACGCACTCGGTGACCGGGTGCTCCACCTGCAGCCGGGTGTTCATCTCCAGGAAGTAGAAGGCGCCGTCGGGGGCGAGGAGGAACTCCACGGTGCCCGCGCCGACGTAGCCGATCGCGCTCGCCGCTCGGGCCGCCGCGGCAGACAGCGCGCTGCGCAGTACGTCGTCCACCGCGGGAGACGGCGTCTCCTCCACGATCTTCTGGTGCCGGCGCTGGATGGAGCACTCCCGCTCGCCGAGCGTCCACACGGTGCCGTGCGCGTCGGCCAGCACCTGCACCTCGATGTGCCGGGCCTGTTCGAGCAGCGGCTCGCCGAACACCGCCGGGTCGCCGAACGCGGCCAACGCCTCGCGCCGCGCGGACTCCACCGCCGCCGCAACCTCGCCGGGGTCGCGCACGACGCGCATGCCGCGGCCCCCGCCGCCCGCGGATGCCTTGACGAGCAAGGGGAAGTCGCCTGCACCGGCCCGCTCGGGGTCGATGCGGGGCAGGGTCGGCACCCCGGCGTCCGCCATCAGCCGCTTGGCCTCGATCTTGGAGCCCATCGCCTCGACGGCGCGGGGCGGCGGCCCGACCCACACCAGGCCGGCCTCGAGCACGCTGCGGGCGAACGCGGCGCTCTCGGCGAGGAAGCCGTAGCCCGGGTGCACCGCGTCGGCGCCGCTCTGCTCCGCGGCGCGCACCAGCAGGTCGGCCCGCAGGTAGGTGTCGGCCGCCGCGGTCCCCGGCAGGCGCACCGCGAGGTCGGCCTCGCGCACGTACGGCGCGTCGGCGTCGCTGTCGGAGTGCACCGCGACGGGCGAGACGCCGAGGTCGCGGCAGGTGCGGAACACCCGCCGGGCGATCTCGCCCCGGTTGGCCACGAGCAGTCGTCGGATCACGCGCTCACATCCGGAAGACGCCGTAGCGGTCGGCCCCAGAGAAGGCCGCGGAGTGGATGGCGGACAGGCAGATGCCGAGCACGGTGCGGGTGTCGCGCGGGTCGATGACCCCGTCGTCGTAGAGCCGGCCGGACAGGAAGAACGGCAGCGACTCGTTCTCGATCTGCGCCTCGACGTACGACCGCATCTGCTCGTCCTGCGCCTCGTCGTAGTCCTGGCCGCGGGCCGCGGCGGACTGCCGGGCCACGATCGACAGCACCCCGGCCAGCTGCTTGGGGCCCATCACCGCGGACTTCGCGGTCGGCCAGGTGAACAGGAAGCGCGGGTCGTAGGCCCGGCCGCACATGCCGTAGTTGCCGGCGCCGTACGACGCCCCGATGAGGATCGAGATGTGCGGCACCCGGCTGTTGGACACCGCGTTGATCATCAGCGCGCCGTGCTTGATGATGCCGGCCTGCTCGTAGTCCTTGCCGACCATGTAGCCGGTTGTGTTGTGCAGGAACAGCAGCGGGGTGTCGGCCTGGTTGGCCAGCTGGATGAACTGCGCCGCCTTCTGCGACTCCTCGCTGAACAGCACGCCGCGGGCGTTGGCCAGCACGCCGATCGGGTAGCCGTGCACCGAGGCCCAGCCGGTGACCAGGCTGGCGCCGTACAGCGGCTTGAACTCGTCGAACCGCGAGCCGTCGACGACCCGGGCCAGCACCTCCCGCGGGTCGAACGGCGCCCGCAGGTCCTCGGGCACCAGCCCGAGCAGGCCCTCGGCGTCGACCCGCGGCTCGTCGGCCGGCCGGCTCGGCCCTGGCCCCTGTTTGCGCCAGTTCAGGCGGGCCACGATCGACAGCACCCCGGCCAGCTGCTTGGGGCCCATCACCGCGGACTTCGCGGTCGGCCAGGTGAACAGGAAGCGCGGGTCGTAGGCCCGGCCGCACATGCCGTAGTTGCCGGCGCCGT
>DASVBQ010000360.1:0-2162 GCA_036375795.1 Actinomycetes bacterium | reverse complement strand
CCCGACGGCGCTGGTGCGCCGCCGCTGGCCGGAGGTCGTCGTGGGGGAGGGCACGGTCCAGGCCTGGGCGGTGGGCTCGGGCGGTGGCGGCGACGCGGCCGACCGGCTGGCGCGCGTGGCGGCCGACGGCGTCCCGCTGGTCGTCGACGCGGACGCCCTCACGGCGTACGCGGAGCAGCGGCCCTCGGGGGCACCCGCCCTGCTGACCCCGCACGCCGGCGAGCTGGCCCGGCTGGCCGGCACGGACCGGGACGATGTCGAGGCCCGCCGCCTGCACCACGCTCGGGCGGTCGCGCGTGACCTGTCGGCCGTGGTGCTGCTGAAGGGCTCCACGACGGTGGTGGCACGCCCGGACGGCCGGGTCCGTGTGAACCCGACCGGGACCCCGGTTCTGGCCACCGCAGGCACCGGTGACGTCCTGGCCGGCCTGTGCGGCGCGCTGCTGGCCGGTGGGCTGGACCCGTTCGACGCCGGGTCGGCCGGGGCGTGGCTGCACGGCCTGGCCGGGCGACTCGCGGCGGACGGCGGCCGGCCGGTGTCGGCGACCGACGTGCTCGACGCCCTGCCGCGGGCCGTCGCTGCGCTGGCTCGGGGCGGTGCGAAACTGGGCGGGTGAGCACCACTCCCGCCCGACGCCTGCACGCGCAGGCGCGGGTCGACCTCGCGGCGATCCGCGGCAACGTCGAGGCGCTGCGGGCCCGCACCCGTGCCGAGGTGCTGGCCGTCGTCAAGGCCGACGGCTACGGGCACGGTCTGCTGCCCAGTGCGCGCGCCGCGCTGGCGGGCGGGGCGACCTGGCTGGGCACCGCGCTGGTCGAGGAGGCCCTGGCCCTTCGCGCCGCGGGCCTGACCGGGCCGCGGGTGCTGGCCTGGCTGCTCGGTCCGGGCGAGCGATGGGCGGACGCCGTGCGCGCCGACATCGACCTGTCGGTCAACGCGCTCTGGGCGCTCGACGAGGTGGTCGACGCCGCCCGCGAGGCCGGCACGACCGCGCAGGTCCACCTCAAGGTCGACACCGGGCTCGGCCGTGGGGGCGCCACGCCGGGGGACTGGCCAGACCTCGTCGACGCCGCGCGCAAGGCCGAGGCCGACGGCACGGTCAAGGTCGTCGGGCTGTGGTCGCACTTCGCCTACGCGGACGCCCCCGGGCACGAGACGATCCGTCGCCAGGCCGCGGAGTTCTCCCGCGCCGTCGAGCACGCCGAGGCGGCCGGGCTGCAGCCCGAGGTCCGCCACCTGGCCAACTCGGCCGCGACCCTGACCGCCCCCGAGCACCACTTCGACCTCGTCCGGCCCGGCCTGGCCGTCTACGGGCTCTCCCCGGTGCCCGACGTCGCCGGCCCTGCGGCGTACGGCCTGCGCCCGGCCATGACGCTCACCGCGTCGCTGATCCTCGCCAAGCGCGTCCCGGCGGGCAGCGGCGTGTCCTACGGGCACATCTACACGACCGACCGGGAGACCACTCTCGGCCTGGTACCGCTCGGCTACGCCGACGGTGTTCCGCGCAACGCGGGCAACGTGGGGCCGGTGTTCGCGGCCGGCCGCCGCCGCACCATCGCCGGCCGGGTCTGTATGGACCAGATCGTGCTGGACCTCGGCGACGACCCGGCAGCCTCCGGCGACGAGGTGGTGCTCTTCGGGCCCGGTGACGGCGGCGAGCCGACGGCGCAGGACTGGGCGGACGCCACCGGCACCATCTCCTACGAGATCGTCACCCGGGTCGGGCCGCGAGTGCCCCGGGTCTACGTCGGAGAGGACGGGTCGTCGTGAACTCCTTGCCCACATGGGGCAGGCGGGCGACAGTCGTCGGCGCAGCGGCCGGGGTCGTCGCGGCCGGCGCGGCCGTGGGACTGGCCGCGGAGCGGTACGCCGTCGGTCGCTCGTTCCGCAAGGCCGACGACCCGTGGGCCGACGAACCCTTCGGCGAGCTGCGCGGCCCGGTCGTGCCGGTCACGTCCAGTGACGGCGTACGCCTTCACGTGGAGGTCGACGGGCCGGAGCCGGGCGCGCGGCAGCAGCCCCCGGTGACGGTCGTGTTCAGCCACGGGCTGGCCCTGACCGAGGACAGCTGGCACCACCAGCGTCGTGACCTCGGGGACCTGGGGCGGCTGGTGTTCTGGGACCAACGGGGACACGGCCGGTCGGGGCGCGGACGCCCGGAG
>DASVBQ010000353.1:0-4007 GCA_036375795.1 Actinomycetes bacterium | reverse complement strand
CGATGAGTTCTGGTCGTCGAGTCGGTCGGTACTGGTGGCGCCGCACGACGAAGAACTGTCGTACCCGCATGAGATACCTGAAGAGGGTGAACGACATGCGCCAGATGCAGGTCCGCAGATGTACGAGCAAGACCGTCCTGTCGCAGCCGGACCTCCGCAGCCCCTCGGGCCGAGTGCTGCCGTTCTGACGGATCCGCAGGCGCCCGCTGTGGACGCGTGTGCCACGCCCGATGCGGTGCGACAGTGTGCGCATGGCAACCGGGGACTCGGTGCCCGTCGGCGGTGTGCAGCGGCTGGTCGGCCGCGACGCGGACCTCGACCGGCTGTCGCGGCTTCTCGACCAGCACCAGCTGGTCACCGTCGCCGGTGTGGGCGGCGTGGGGAAGACCAGCCTGGCCGCGGCCGCCGCTCACCGGCGCCCCGCGGACCACGTCGTCTTCTGCTCGCTCGGTGACGTCGACACCGGCGAGGTCGTACGTCACCTCGTGGCCGCTCGGCTGGGCACGGTGCTCTCCCCCGGCGTATCGCTCGGACGTGCTGTGCCCCCCACGCCGGACGGGTACGGCCTGCTCGTGCTGCTGGACAACTGCGAGCACGTCCTCGACGCCGCAGCCGAGGTCGCCGATGAGCTCTGCACCGCCGGCGCGCACGTCACGGTGCTGACGACCAGCCGCGAGCCCTTGCGGATCGCAGCCGAACACGTGGTCGTGCTCGGGCCGCTGACGGTGCCCGGCGCCGAGGACGAGGACGCGGCGACACGGGACGCTGTCGTGCTGTTCGCGGACCGGGCCCGTGCCGCGCGGGACGACTTCGTGCTGGACGAGGGAACGCTGCCCCACGTCGCGGACATCTGCCGCGCCCTGGACGGTCTGCCACTGGCTCTGGAGATCGCCGCCGCCAGGGTGCGCTCCCTTGCGGTACGTGACATCGCCGAGCGACTCGGGGAGCGGTTCACGCTGCTTTCCGCCGGCGCACGGCGGGGCCCGGCTCGGCACCGCGGCCTGCGGTCGGTGGTGGCGTGGTCGTACGACCTGCTGGGCCACGACGAGCGGGCCTTGTTCGACGAGCTCTCCGTCTACCCGAGCTGCGACCTGCGGACCGCCACCGCGGCCGCCGGATCGGTCGGCATCAGCGAGGCCGCGACCTTCGACGTCCTGGACGGGCTGGTCGTCAAGTCGCTGCTCGTGGCCGAGACAGCCGAAGCCACCCGCTACCGCATGCTCGAGACCGTCCGCGCGTTCGGGACGGAGCGACTGCGCGAGCGGGCTGAGCTCGAAGCAGCCCGGGACCGGCACGCCGACCACTACGCCGCGCTCGCCGACGAGCTCCGCCTGCACGGCCTGTCCGAGTGGTCGTTGCGGGGAGCAACGTTGTTCATCGAGTTCGACAACATCCGGGCCGCTCTGGAGTGGACGCTGGAGCGGGACGAGACGCCCGACCGCAGCCTCCGGCTGCTGGCCCCGCTCTGGTACGTCGGCCTGCAGTACTACTCGCAGGAGATCGCCGACCTCGCCGCCAGGGCGCTTGCCCGGTGGCCGGACAGCGACGACCCGTTGCATGCCGAGGTCCGCGCCACGGCAGCTGCCTGCCACCTGGCCGTCGAGGACTCGGCCGGTGCGACCCGGCTGGCCACCGAGGCGATCGAGGCCGGGACGTCACACGTGGCCGCAGCGTGGGGCAACGCCACCCTGGCCGGAGTGGCCTTGCACTCCTGGTCCGATCCGGAGGCGGCCCTGCGCCACCTCGCGCTGGCCGACGAGGCGGCCGCCGCCGCGGGCTTCGAGCCGATGCGCTGCGACCTGCTCGGCCGGCGCACCGCGGTCCTGGTCCAGGCGGGCAGGCAGGACGAGGCGCTGGAGAACGCCAGACGCGCCCTGGCCATGGCCGAGCAGCAGGGCAACGTCTTCGAGCACGCCTGGGACCTGCACCTCGTGGGGCAGCTGCTCGCCGCGACCGAGCCAGTCGTCGCGCGGAGCTGGTTGGACCGCGCGCTGGACGAGGCGCTGCGCAGCGGCTACCCGTACGGCACGGCCTCGTCCCTGCGCGCGCTGGGCGTCGCCGCGACCGAGCTCGACGAGCCGCGTGAGGCCGCGCGTCGTCTCGGGGAGGCTCTCGACCGGTTCATCCGCAGCGGGTTCCGGCTGGAACGGTGGAACACCCTCGCCGCTGCCCTGACGCTGCTGGTGCGCACCGGCCGGCACGAGCTCGCCGAGGAGGTGGCTGAGGCGATCGAGCGCTCGGGCGTGGTCGTCGAGCGGATCGCCGCACCCGGGTACGACGCGGCCCGCAGCCGGCTCCGCCCACGACACGGAGCCCCGCGCCCGGTCCCTGACGCGGACCGGGTCCTGTCCCGGGTGCGCGCCGAGCTGCGGGCCATCGCGGACGAGGCCGTCGCGGACGCCGCCGACCACACCGCCGTGGTCCGGCAGCAGCGGGCCGAGCCGCGGGCGGAACTGCGCCGGACGGGTGCCTTGTGGAGCGCGTCCTTCGACGGTCGGACCGCGCACCTGCCGGACCTCAAAGGGCTGGCCGACCTGGCGGTGCTGCTCGCCCACCCGGGTCGCGAGGTGGCGGCGCTGGACCTGGTGGCCGGCGACGTGACGGGCACTGCGACGGCGCGGCGGGATGCGTCAGACGAGCTGACCGCCTCCCCCGGTGACCTCGGCGAGCAGGTGGACGCACAGGCCAGGGCGTCCTACGCGGCCCGCATCCGGGAGCTGCAGGAGGAGCTCGACGACGCCGATGCAGCCGGCGACCCGGAGCGGGCCGCCCGGGCACAGGAGGAGCTGGACACGCTGACGCGGCACCTGGCGTCGGCATACGGCCTGCACGGCCCGCGGCGCACCGGCGACCCGGCGGAGAAGGCGCGGACGACGGTGACCGCGCGGATCCGGGCGGCGCTGGCCAAGGTCACCGACGTCCATCCGGAGCTGGGCCGGCACCTGCGGCACAGCGTCAGCACCGGCCGGTTCTGTGTCTACCGTCCCGAGGAGCCGGTCACCTGGCACGTGCAGTCGTGAGCCGCGCAGTCACCGCGTGAGTCCCGACCTCACGCCTCTCGGTCAAACGCTCCCGCCCGAGAGGACCCGCCATGACCGTCACAGATCCCACCACCACCGCCAGCCGCACGCTGCTCGGCACCGGCATCCACATGCACCACGTGGACCACGGCGACCCGAACGGTGACCCCGTCGTGCTCATCCACGGCTACTCCGACTCGGGGTACTCGTTCAGCCGGGTGCTGCCGCAGCTGGAGCCTGGCTACCGGGTGCACGCCGTCGACCTGCGTGGCCACGGGGCGACCGACCGGCCAGCCGACGGCTACGGCATCGGCAGCCTGGCCGCCGACGTCGTCGCCTTCCTCGACGCGGTCGGGATCGCGCGGGCCAGCATCGTCGGCCACTCGCTCGGAACCCTGGTGGCCCGGCGGGTGGCCGAGACCAACCCCGAACGCGTCGACCGATTGGCGCTGATCGGAGCGGTCCGCACACCGGTCAACGACGGCGTGCTCGCACTGCACCGCGAGGTGATCGCCCTGGACCAGGCGGCGCTTCCGGAGTTCGCTCGCGAGTTCCAGGAGAGCACCGTGCACTCACCGATTCCCGAGGACTTCCTCGAGCGCGCGGTCGAGATCAGCAGAACGATGCCACTCGCAGTCTGGCGGGCGGTCGTCGACGGGATGGTCGGGTTCGACGACGCCGCGGATCTGCGGCGCATCTCCGCCCCGACGCTGCTGCTCTGGGGCGAGCACGACGCGTACTTCGGCCGCGACGAGCAGGACTTCCTTGCCACCGCCATCACGCGTGCCCGTCTCCAGGTGTACGGCGCCGCCGGCCACGCCCCGCACTGGGAGATGCCCGAGCAGGTCGCCGAGGACCTGCAGTCCTTCCTGACGGAGGGGTGAGCGCCGCGGGGCCCGGGCGCCGGGTGGCGCCCGGGCCCCGCAGCCTGCCCTAGCGGCGGGCGAACATCGCGTCCTGGGCGATGCCGTCGTGCGGCTCACCCGT
>DASVBQ010000350.1:0-6557 GCA_036375795.1 Actinomycetes bacterium | reverse complement strand
TCACCGCCGTAACGCAGGTGCAGCATGACGTGCTCGGACAGCGGTCGGACGCCGTCGTTCTCCGTGGCGGCCTCGACCACGGCCGACACCGCGCCGACCTCGTCCGGGTCGAGCGGCCCGAGCACCTCGACCTGCGCCGTGGGGCCCGCGGGGCTCGCGGGGGTGGCTGCCACACCCGCACCTTAGGCGTCGTCGGCGGGAATCCGGCGAAATCGACTGGCCACGGCCGGTGCCGTGGATAGGTTGCGATCAACCTGATCACGCCACACGAGGGAGCACCATGTCCGTACCCAGGACGCTGCGCCGCAGGACGGCGACCGCAGCGGCGGCAGTAGCGGTCGTCGGTCTCGCGGTCGCCACTGCGTCGGCAGCCAACGCCGCCCCGCGGGACCTGTCCAACCATCAGCCCAACCGGGTCTCGGTGCAGCTGCTGTCGTTCAACGACTACCACGGCCACATCGAGACGGACACCGGCCCGGACTCCGAGGTCCTGGTCAACGGCAAGCCGGTCGTCACGAACGGCGCGGCCTACCTGGCGACGCACCTCCGGCAGCTGCGCCGCGGCCACGACCACAGCTTCACCGTCGCCGCCGGTGACCTCATCGGCGGTTCCACCTTCACCTCCGGCGTGTTCCACGACGAGCCGTCGGTCGAGACGCTCGACGCGATGAAGCTCGACGTCTCGGGTGTGGGCAACCACGAGTTCGACGAGGGTGTGACCGAGCTCCTGCGCATGCAGAACGGCGGTTGCCACCCGGTCGACGGCTGCTTCCAGCAGGACGCCGCGGGCAAGGACATCCGCTACCCGGGCGCGAAGTACCAGTACCTCGCCGCCAACGTGGTGAACACGAAGACCGGCACGTCCGTGCTCCCGCGGTGGTGGGTGCAGAAGCTGGGCGGCGCCCGCATCGGCTTCATCGGCATGACCCTCGAGGGCACCGACTCGCTCGTCGCTCCCTCCGGAGTCGCCGGCTACGACTTCCAGGACGAGGTGCAGGCAGGCAACCGCGCGGCGAAGATCCTGCAGCGCAAGCACGGCGTGAAGGCGATCGTCGTCCTGCTGCACGAGGGCGGCTTCCAGACCAGCGGCTACAGCGGCTGCAAGGGAATCTCCGACCCGATCCTGACCATCGCCAAGGGGCTCGCGCCGAAGATCGACGCCGTCTTCACCGGCCACACCCACCAGCCGTACGTCTGCAACATCCCTGACCCCAAGGGTCAGAAGCGGATGGTGACCAGCGCGATGTCGTTCGGCCGGATCGTCACCGAGATGAACCTCAGAGTGAACACCAAGACCAACGACGTCGTCCGGTCCAGCGTGCACGCGGTCAACCACCTGGTGACCCGCGACGTGACGCCGGACGCCAAGGTGCAGGCGATCGTCGACAAGTGGACGGCGAAGGCTGCGGGCCCGGGCAACCGGATCGTCGGGTCGATCAGGGAGAACATCACCCGGGCGACCACGGCCGGCCGGGAGGCCCGGGGCAAGGAGTCGTCGCTGTCCAACCTGATCGCAGACGCGCAGAAGGTCTCGACGGGCGCGCAGGTGGCCTTCATGAACCCTGGCGGCGTGCGGGCGGACCTGCTGGTGGCCAACTCGCCGGCCGGCGAGCCGGCGGGGCAGATCACCTACCGGGAGGCCTTCAACGTCCAGCCGTTCAGCAACATCTTGCAGACGTTCGACATGACCGGTGCCCAGATCGACGCGCTGCTCGAGCAGCAGTGGATCGCGGGCCGGCCCGGCGGTCGCGACGTCCTGCGGCTGGGCATCTCCGACGGCTTCACCTACAGCTGGTCGGCCTCGGCGCCGTTCGGCAACAAGGTCGACCCTGCGTCGATCAAGATCAACGGTGTCACGGTGAACCCGACCGCGACATACCGCGTCACGGCGAACAACTTCATGGCCGACGGCGGCGACAGCTACACCGCGTTCGTCAACGGTGCTCCGCGCACCGGAGGCAAGGTGGACCTGGACGCCCTCATCGACTACATGAAGGCGAACCCGAACCTGGGTGCCCCGCCGGCCGCGCGGAGCACGCAGCTCCCGTGACCCGGCGGTAGGGGAACGACCCGGAGGGGGTGGCGCTCGCGAGAGCGCCACCCCCTCCGTCGTACGCGGTGCGTCAGCCGACCGGAGCCGGCTCGGGCGCGGCGGCGTCGCTGTCCTTGCCCTCCTTGGGCAGGACGAACCGGTAGCCGACGTTGCGCACGGTGCCGATCAGCGTCTCGTGGTCGGAGCCGAGCTTGGCCCGCAGCCGCCGGACGTGCACGTCGACCGTCCGGGTGCCGCCGTAGTAGTCGTAGCCCCAGACCTCCTGGAGCAGCTGCGCCCGGCTGAACACCCGGCCGGGGTGCTGGGCCAGGAACTTCAGCAACTCGAACTCCTTGAACGTCAAGTCGAGCACCCGGCCGCGGACCCGCGCCGTGTAGGTGGCCTCGTCGATGGTGACGTCGCCCCGCCGGATCTCGCTCAGCTCGTCCTCGGTGCCGTTGCTGGCGGCGAGGCGGCCCATCGCGAGCCGCAGCCGGGCCTCGACCTCGGCCGGGCCGGCGTGCTCGAGGATCACGTCGTCCACGCCCCACTCGGCGGTGACAGCGGCGAGGGCGCCCTCGGTGGTCACAAGGAGCACGGGGCAGTCGACGCCGGTGGTGCGCAGCACCCGGCACAGCGAACGGACGTGGGGGAGGTCGCGGCGGCCGTCGACCAGCAGGGCGTCGGAGCGGGGGGCCTCCAGCAGCGCGGACACCTCGGCAGGGGCGACCCGCAGCGTGTGCGACAGCAGGCCGAGGGCCGGCAGCACCTCGGTCGAGGGCTGCAGCGTGTTGGTCAGGAGCAACAGCTGGCTCACGGGGTTCCCCTCCTTGTCCCGGGCACCATGAAACATGATGAACGGTGCCGGGCAGGGCTGTGTCCGGCCTGCGAGAGCGTTCACAGGGAAGAAACACGCGCGTTACCAGCGGAGAGGCGGCAATGGCACGGGGCACGATCCGGTACTGGGCGGCCGCCCGGGCCGCGGCCGGGCGGCCCGAGGAGCCGTACGCCGGCGAGACACTCGACGACGTGCTGCGGGCCGCGGAGGCGGCTCACGGTGCCGAGCTGGCCCGGGTGCTGTCCGTCGCCAGCTTCCTCGTCGACGGCGTGCGCACCGACCGTTCGGCCGCCCTCGCCGACGGCGCGACCATCGAGGTCCTCCCCCCGTTCGCCGGTGGCTGAGCGCCTGCCGGCGCCGGTGGCGGTGGCCGTGACCGCACCCGCGCTCTCCGCCGCCGTCGTGCTGGGTGCCGTCACCACCCCGGTCGTGCTGGCACTGGCGGTACTGCTCGTCCAGGGTCTGCTGGTCGCGGCCTGGCACCGCTCGCTGGAGGTGCCCGGCGCCGCCGGTGGTGCACTGGTCGCGGGCGCAGCGGCGGTGGCGGCCGTCGCGCTCGTCCTGGCTGACGACGGCGACCGACCGCTCGCGGTCCTGCCGGTCCTGCTCGCGGGTGCGGTCCTGGCCGGGCTCGGCCACCAGCTCTCCCGCCGTGACGGCCGCTCCCGGCTGGTGGCGTCCCTGGCGGCGACGCTCACCCTCGCTGCGCTGGCCGTGCTCGCGGCTGCCGCCGTGCCCGCGCAGGCGTCGGAGGGGGGTGCGCCGCTCGTGGCTGCCGCCGCCGTGCCGGCGGGGCTGGTGGCCGCCGCGCTGGCGTTGCGTGGCCGGGCCGGCGCGCCCGGCTGGCTGGACCTGGGTGCGGTGGCTGCGATCCCGCTGTTCGTCGCGGTCGTCGTCCTGGCCTTCACCGACCTTCGGGCGGGCGCAGCCGTAGCGGTGGCCGTCGCCGCCGGTGTCGCGTCGTGGACGGCAAGCCTGCTGGCCGGCCGCACGCCCGCCCCCGACCCGTCGCTGGCGGCCGCCCTGCCGCTCGCCCTGGCCGGGCCGGTCGCCTACGTCCTGGGCCGGCTGCTGGTCGGTTGACCGGAGTAGCCGGGAATCGCCGGCCCGCCGTCCCGTGTTGCAGCCCTCCGTGGAAGGACTCGTCGCGCTCCTGGCGGCCTTGGTGGCCGCGACCGCGCTGGGCCTGTGGCTGCGCCGCTCCGGCCACCGGCTGGCGGCGACGCCCGGGCCTTCGCGGGACGACGTCGTCCTCGACAGTGCCGACCTGGGCCAGGCACTCGGGGAGCGCGCCACGCTGGTGCAGTTCTCCACGGCGTTCTGCCAACCCTGCCGCGCCACCCGGCAGGTGCTGGCCGAGGTGAGCCGCCAGGTCCCCGGGGTCGACCACGTCGAGATCGACGCCGAGTCGCACCTCGACCTGGTTCGCCGCCTCGACGTGCGCCGGACGCCGACGGTGCTGGTCCTCGACGCCCGCGGCCGGGTGGTGCGCCGGGCCAGCGGGCAACCGCGTACGGCCGACGTGATCGCCGCGCTCGGCGCCGCGGTGGCCGTGTGAGGTCGACCGTGCGTCTCACCACGTGGAACCGCTCGTCCTGCCGACCGGACGTCTCTAGCATCGGTCCGGTGAGCACGGAGCTGACCCGTCGCCGCGCAGTCGACCTGCTGCGCGTCGCGACCGCGCTCTGTCCCGCCTCCTGACGCCCCGCTCACGGCCCACCCACGTCAGGAGCACCTCCGTGCCCGCACCCTCCCTTGTCGATCCGCGCGGCCCCCGCGTCGCAGCGGCGCTCACAACCGCGGTCCTCGCGCTCGTCCTGCTGACCGGCAGCAGCTGGCTGCTGGTGGCCCAAGCCGCCGTCTTCGCGCTCGGCGCGCTCGACCGTTCGCCGTACGGCTGGGCGTACCGCCGTGCCGTCCGCCCGTTCCTCTCCCCGCCGGCCGAGCTGGAGGACGCGCGACCGCCACGGTTCGCCCAGCTTGTCGGCCTTGTCTTCGCGCTGCTGGCCTTGGCCGGCGTCGCTGCCGGGTCTAGCGTCCTAGCCGTGGCCGCTACCGGTGCGGCGCTCACCGCTGCTTTTCTCAACGCCACATTCGGCGTCTGCCTCGGCTGCGAGGCGTACCTCATGCTGCAGCGCAGCCCGCTCCGCCGAACCCGTCAGCCGTCAGCCAGCACACCCACCCGTACGGAGGTCTTTCGATGACTACGAGCACCCGTGACCGCGTTCTCGTCGACGCGGAGTGGGTCGAGTCGCACCTTGACGACCCGAAGATCGTCCTGGTCGAGGTCGACGAGGACACCACCGCCTACGACAAGAACCACATCAGGGGCGCAGTCCGGCTCGACTGGAAGAAGGACCTGCAGGACCCGGTTCGTCGCGACTTCGTCAACAAGGAGCAGTTCGAGGCGCTGCTGTCCCAGCGCGGCATCGCCAACGACGACACGGTGGTGCTCTACGGCGGCAACAACAACTGGTTCGCTGCGTACGCCTACTGGTACTTCAAGCTCTACGGTCACGGCGACGTCCGCCTCCTCGACGGCGGGCGCAAGAAGTGGGAGCTCGACTCCCGCCAGCTCGTGCCGGACGCGGTGCAGAGGCCGGCGACCACGTACGTCGCGAAGGAGCAAGACCGCTCGATCCGGGCGTTCCGCGACGAGGTCGAGGCGGCTATCGGCCAGAAGAACCTCGTCGACGTCCGCTCTCCCGACGAGTACGCCGGCCGCCTGCTCGCTCCGGCGCACCTGCCGCAGGAGCAGTCGCAGCGCCCGGGCCACATCCCCACGGCGGCGAACATCCCGTGGTCGCAAGCCGCTAACGACGACGGCACGTTCAAGTCGGACGACGAGCTGGCCAACCTGTACGCCGGAAAGGGCGTCGACCTCGGCAATGACACCATCGCCTACTGCCGGATCGGTGAGCGGTCGGCCCACACCTGGTTCGTGCTGCACGAGCTGCTCGGCCAGCCGAACGTCAAGAACTACGACGGTTCGTGGACCGAGTGGGGCTCGCTGGTCGGCGTGCCGATCGCGCTGGGGGACCAGCCCTGATGTGCGGCGCGAAGCGGGGCGGACCCTCGACCGAGGGGCTGGACCTCAAGGACTCGGCCGTCGTGCAGGGCGTGGTCCTGCGCGACGGCGAGCCGGTGCCCGACGCGTACGTCCGGCTGCTCGACAGCGGCGGGGAGTTCACCGCTGAGGTGCCGACGTCGGCGACCGGGCAGTTCCGGTTCTTCGCCGCGCCGGGGAAGTGGACGGTGCGCACCATGGCGCCGGCTGCGGCCGTCGTGGACCGCGCGGTCGTCGCCCAGAAGGGCGAGGTCGCCGACCTCGAGGTCTCCCTCTGACCTGACGATTCGCCACCCGCGAGTCAAGGGACCTTGCTGCCACGCCGATCTTGGCGTGGTGGCGACGACAACGAGTCCGGCACGAGATCATCGGGGGATGCGACTCCGCCTGACCGGTGTTGTCGCCGCGGTGGTGCTCGCCTGCGGCGCCTGCACGGGCTCCCCCCTGGCGTATGTCGCGACGGGCCCTGTCACCGGTGACCCGCGGCCACCCGGCCGTGCCTTCGACGCGCGGGTGGACCGGGTCGTCGACGGCGACACGCTGATCGCGACGCGGGCCGGCCGCGACCTGCGGGTGCGGCTGATCGGCGTCGATGCCCCGGAGTCGGTCAGGCCGGGCTG
>DASVBQ010000339.1:0-12167 GCA_036375795.1 Actinomycetes bacterium | reverse complement strand
GCAGGCCGGGGTCGAGGAACAGGAACTTGCGCCACTCGTGGACCAGCCGGGAGCGCGTCGCGAAGGCGTGCTCGTCGTCGGGCTCGGCCCCGGCCTCGGAGACCAGCGTCTCGGCGTCGGCCAGCCAACGGCCGTACGCCCGGCCCAGCCCCTCGACGTCCCAGGCCCGGCGCACCAGCCCGACGGTGTCGCCGTCGTGCCGGGCAACGAACCGGTCCGCGCGAACCCCCTCGACCTCGAGCAGCGCGTCGACGTCCTCCGACCAGCGCGGTCCGATCCACGTGGCGTCGTCGAGCTGGGCGAAGCCGAGGAAGTTCAGGCCGGCGCGGACCCTGTCTCGGCGGCTGCGGTCGCCGGGCAGGGTGGTGACGGCCAGGTGCCACGTCCCGTCCCACCCCTCCTGCTGCGTCCGGTAGATGCGGGCGGCGGAGTCGTCCAGCCGGCGGACGGCCCGGGGAGTCAGCGCGTAGCCCGGACCGCCGGCCAGCCGCACCGGCTCCAGCCAGCCCTGGCGGACCATCCGGGAGACCGCGGTCCGGACCGCGGGCGCCGCGATGCCCAGCGGGGCGAGCAGGCGCACCAGTGCCGCCACCGGAGCGCGCCCACCGCGGCTACGCAGGTGGTCTCCGTAGAGGTCGAAGAGGGCTGAGCGAGCATTCACGACAGACGATTCTCCTGGATCGGGGCGGGGTGCGCTTCTCTGAGTTTTCGCCTGGCGGGGGTTTCGCGGGATAATGCACCAACACACACGCCGTGTCGACGTCTCGCGGGCTGCACGTTTCGCCGTCAGCTGGCGTGCGTTTTACGAAGGGAGCCAGCATGGCGGCCATGAAGCCGCGAACGGGCGACGGTCCGCTCGAGGTCACCAAGGAGGGGCGCGGCATCGTGATGCGCGTCCCGCTCGAGGGTGGCGGGCGACTCGTCGTCGAGCTGTCGGCCGACGAGGCCGGCGCGCTCGGAGACGCCCTCAAGACCGCGGTCGCCTGACGATCGCGTCGCCCACATAGACACGGCCCCGGCCCGCACCTCGCGGGCCGGGGCCGATGTCGTCCCGAGGAAGAGGCACCCGTGTCACCACCTGAGATCACCGTTCGCGAGACGGCGCTGACCGCCGAGGCGGAGGTCCTCGCCACGGCGGTGCGCCGGACAGACGGCCGGCCGCGGCCGAGCGACACGGCCCTGGCGCTCGGCACCGCGCTCGGCCTGGACCTCGTCACCGCGCTCGACCGGGCGTCGGCCAAGGGCGACGCCGGTGAGGTGGTGGACCTGCCGGTGACCGACCCCGCCTCGCCGGTGCGCCGGCTGCTGCTCGTCGGCTTGGGCGACGGCTCGCCGGCGCAGCTGCGTCGCTCGGGTGCCGCGCTGGCGCGCAGGGCAGCAGGTGCCGGGCGGCTCGCCACCGACACGGCGGCCGGGCTCGATCCGTCGGCGACCCGGGCGCACGTCGAGGGGCTGCTCCTCGCCGCGTACCGGTTCCGGGTCGCGGGGGCCCGCGACCGCGGAACCGCCCCGGTGCGGACCGTCGACCTCCACCTGCCGGGTCGCCGGGTCGTGGCGGTCCGTGAAGCCGTCGACCGGGCGGTGCTGACCGGGCGCGCCGTGCACCTGGCCCGGGACCTCGCCAACACGCCGTCCAACGAGAAGGACCCGGCCTGGCTCGCCCGCCAGGCCCGAGACCTGGCCCGCAAGAACGGACTGGACGTCACCGTCCGCGACGAGAAGGAGCTCGCCCGCGACGGCTTCGGCGGCATCGTGGCCGTAGGCGCCGGGTCGAGCCGGCCACCGCGGCTGATCGAGCTGCGCTACCGGCCGGCGCGACACCGGCGGTCCGCCCCGCACGTGGTCCTCGTCGGCAAGGGCATCACGTTCGACTCCGGCGGCCTCTCGCTCAAGCCGCGCGAGGCGATGGTGCCCATGAAGACCGACATGGCCGCCGGTGGGGCCGTGATCGCGGTGATGTCTGCGCTGCGCGACGCGGGGGTCGGCGTCCGGGTCACTGCCCTGGTCGCCGCGGCCGAGAACCTGCCGGGTGCCGGTGCCTTGCGTCCCGGTGACGTGATCACCCACTACGGCGGGCGCACCGTGGAGGTGTTCAACACCGACGCAGAGGGCCGGCTGGTGCTGGCCGACGCGCTGGCCTACGCGGACCGGCACCTCGCGCCGGACCTCCTCGTCGACGTCGCAACGCTCACCGGAGCCGCGTCCCTGGGGCTCGGCCGGCGGCACGCGGCGCTCTACACCGCCGACGACGACCTCGCCGCCGGGCTGCTCCACGCAGGTGAGGGCAGCGGCGACCGGCTCTGGCGGATGCCCCTGGTCGAGGACTACCGCGACGCGCTGGACTCGCAGGTCGCCGACCTCTCGAACGTCTCGCGCGACCCGCACGTGTCCGGCGGCTCGATCACGGCCGCGCTGTTCCTGCGGGAGTTCGCCGGCGGCCGGCGCTGGGCGCACCTCGACATCGCCGGCCCGGCCCGGGCCGAGAAGGACGAGCACGAGGTCACCCGCGGCGGCACCGGCTTCGGCGCCCGGCTGCTGCTGCGCTGGCTGGAGGACCTGCGCTGACCTGTCGAGCCGCTGGGGTGCTCCTCGGTTCTACTCGGGGCGCTTGACCGCGACGAGCAGCCCGTCGCCGGCGGCGAGCATCGCGCAGGTCAGCCGCTCGTCGTCGCGCACCGCCTTGCCGAGCTCGCGGATGGCCGTGGTGTCCTCGTCGCGCTGGGTCGGGTCGGCGACCCGGTCGTGCCACAACGCGTTGTCGAACACCACGACGCCGCCCGGCCGGAGCAGACGCAGCGCCTGCTCCAGGTAGCCGGGGTACTCCTGCTTGTCCGCGTCGCAGAACACCACGTCGTACGCCCCGTCGGTGAGCCGTGGCAGGACGTCGAGGGCGCGCCCGGAGATGAGGCGCACCCGGTTGGAGGGGATGCCGGCCTCGGCGTAGGTCTCGCGAGCCGCCCGGTGGTGCTCCGGCTCGACGTCGATCGTGGTCAGGACGCCGTCGGGACGCATCCCGCGCAGCAGCCAGATCGAGGCCACGCCCGCGCCGGTGCCGATCTCGACCACCGACCGCGCCCCCGCCACCGCCGCGATCACGCTCAGGGCGGCGCCCGCGCCCGGGAGCACCGGGACGCAGCCCAGCTCGGTGCCCTTGGCCCGCGCGGTGGTCAGCACCTCGTCCTCGGCGACGAACTCCTCGGCGTACGTCCAGCTGGACTGCAGGTTCCCGCTGATGTCGGCCTCCCGGGTGGACGGTGCATGTTCCAGGGCTCGGTCCAGGACGTGTGCGGCGACCTGGTCCGGCGGAGCCTATCGGCCGGACCGGCTGAGGCAGCAGGTGCCGGGCCGGGCCGGGCCGAGGGAACCCGTTCCGGGCGAGGGACGTTGCCCGCACGAGGGAACACGACCCCGCACGTCCCGGTTGGGCCAGAGAGGAAGTCGAGGCACGATGGGTGCAGTCGCGGTGCTCGCCGCGCCGTGGACAGGAGGAGCGCTCGTGACCGAACGCCCCGACGCGGGGCGGCCAGACGGGGAGAACGCGTCCCCCGCGCCGGTCGACTGGACGCCGCCGACCTGGGACGAGGTCGTCCGTACGCACTCCGCGAAGGTCTACCGGCTGGCGTACCGGCTCACCGGCAACCCGCACGACGCAGCCGACCTGACGCAGGACGTGTTCGTCCGAGTCTTCCGCTCCCTGTCGACGTACACGCCCGGCACCTTCGAGGGCTGGCTGCACCGCATCACCACGAACCTCTTCCTCGACCAGGTCCGCCGCAAGCAGCGCATCCGCTTCGACGCGCTCGGCGACGACGCGGGGGAGCGGCTCGCGACCCGGGAGCCCGGCCCGGCCCAGGTCTACGACGACCGCCACTTCGACGACGACGTCCAGCGCGCGCTCGACGACCTCGCGCCCGACTTCCGCGCGGCCGTGGTCCTGTGCGACATCGAGGGCCTGTCGTACGAGGAGATCGCGGCCACCCTGGACATCAAGCTCGGCACCGTCCGCAGCCGCATCCACCGCGGTCGCGCCCAGCTGCGGGCCGCCCTCGAGCACCGCGCGCCCGGCCGGCGGCCAGCCCACGACTCGCATGGACCAGCCGGCGAGGTGACGCCGTGACGCACCTCGGAGATCGCATCGCCGCCCTCGCCGACGGCGAGCTCGACCACGAGGCACGGGACCGCGCCCTCGCCCACGTCGCGCACTGCGCGGCCTGCCGGGCGGAGCTCGACGCGCAGCGGCGGGTCAAGGAGCTGCTGGCCACCACCCTGTCCCCGGAACCCTCGCCCGCGACCGTCGCGGCGCTGCACGCGCTCGCGGCACCCGGTGGTCCGCTCCCGCCGCGGGCGCGCAGCATGCCCCAGGGGCCCGTCGTTCCCGACCTGCCCGCGCCGGGCCGAAGGCTGGGCGCGATGCGACGCGACAGCCGTCGCCCTGGTGAACGCCGGGTGGCCCGGCGCGCCCGGGTGGCGACGGTCGGCGCGCTCTCGGTCGCCGGACTGGTCCTGGGCACCGCGTTCGTCGCCGGCGGCGCGGCCCCGTCGGCCTCCACCGGGCCCGTGGTGCCGCCGGTCGCCGAGCTGTCGGTGGAGCACGGACGGACGTCCACGGCGGTCACCGTCGGTGACCCCGGCCTCGGCCTGGTGACGTCCTTCGACCTCGCCGGCACGACCTCGTCCCGGCGGTGAGACGGCCCCCGCCGCTCGTCGGGGCCGCCGTCGTCCTGGGCTCGCTGGTCCTCCTGGTCGCGCTCCTGCTGGAGGCAGGCGAGCCGCCGCGCGTGGACGACGCTCGTCGCGGTTCCGGGGGCCAAGGTCCCGACCCGGTGGTCGAGCCCGAGGCGTGGCGCTTGCTGGAACGGGCCGCCGAGGCGCCGCAGCGGACGACGTACGAAGGAACGCAGTTCGTCTCGGCCTGGGCCTCGGACAGCACGACCAGCCAGGTGCTGCAGGTGAGCCACAGTCCTGGGGGCGGCACGACGTGGCAGCCGGCAGGCAGGGGCACTCACCGGCCGGCCGCCGTCCACACCTCGTCCCATGCCGCCGACCCGTCGATCCTGGGCGTGGGCGCCGTGGGGCTGATGGCCCGCCATTACTCGCTGGCGGTCGCCGGTGCCGCGCGGGTGGCCGGGCGCTCCGCCGACGTCGTCGAGGCCCGTCGACCGGGCCAGGACGCGGACGAGGTGGTCGCCCGGTTCTGGCTGGACGCGCAGACCGGGCTGGTGCTGCGCCGCGAGGTCTACGACACGCGGGGCCGGACGACCCGGGCCAGCGCGTACGTCGAGGTGGCCGTGCGGGACGTCGCGGAGCCCCAGGAGGCGGCCGAGGCGGATGTGGGCAGGGCGTGGGCGGAGGCGATCGACGGCCCCGCTCTGCGGCGGATGCAGGCCTATGGCTGGGACTGCCCCGACCGGCTGCCGGGCCCCCTGCCGCTGGTGGACGCCCGGCGCGGCGGCGCCGGGAAAGGCATCGTCCACCTCAGCTACGCCGACGGGGTCGCCAGCATCTCGGTCTTCCAGCAGCGGGGCACGCTGGACGGCGACAAGCTGCAGGGCTACCGGCGGGAGACCGTGGCCGGCCGCGCCGTGTGGGTGAGCCCGGAGGTCCCTCGCCGGGTCGTCTGGGCGGCCGATGACATGGTCTTCACGCTCGTCGCCGACGCTCCGGAGCGTACGGTGGAGCGTGCCGTCAGCGCCCTGCATGGCGGCACGGACGCTGGGGGAGGTGGTCCGATGGACCGCCTCGCCCGGGGACTGGACCGGGTCGCCTCCTGGTTCAACCCTTTCGAGTGACACTCGACGGACCGACGAGCCGCAGGACCAGCATCTCCGGGAGCCCCGCAGCATGACCGACGACCCGCGCCGCGCAGACGAGCCCGCCACCGGTGAAACGCCGTGGTGGGCCCGGCCGTCCAGCGACGCCTGGTCGGCGCCCCCTCTCCCCGACGAGCAGCGCGGGGTGGGCTGGCCCGACGCGCCCGCGGTGACTGCCGACGGTGGCGAGTCCGGCGATCCGTACGCCCGGCTCGATGCCGACACCGAGGTCATCGCCCCACCGCGCGACCCGTGGGCGCTCACCGACACCCTGGGCGAGGAGCCCAAGGACCCTCGCCGGCGGCCCCGGACGGCCCTGCTGGTCGGGCTGCTCGCTGTGGCGTCGCTGCTGGCTGGTGTGGCCGGCGGTGCGGTCGGGTTCCTGCTCGCCGACCGCGACGAAGGGTCGGTCACCGTCGACGGGTCGAACCTCGGGTCTGCCCCGCCCCGGAGCACGCAACGCCCCGAGGGCAGCATCGCGAGCGTCGCTGCCGACGTGCTGCCGAGCGTGGTCCAGATCAAGGTCGGGACCGATGAGGGCGGACAGACCGGCTCCGGGTTCGTGGTGGACGACGAGGGCCTGGTGGTCACGAACAACCACGTCGTCGCCGCCGCCAGCAACGGCGTGACGGTCTCCTTCGCCGACGGCACCGACGCCGATGCCGAGGTCGTGGGGACCTCCGCGAGCTACGACCTCGCGGTGCTCCGGGTGGATGCCACGAACCTGCCGGCCCTGCCGCTGGGCAACTCCGACGCGGTGGTCGTGGGCGACCCGGTGGTCGCGATCGGCTCGCCCCTGGGACTGTCCGGCACGGTCACCAGCGGCATCGTCAGCGCCAAGAACCGACCGGTGACGGCCGGGCGGGACAACGACGACAGCGCCTACATCAACGCCATCCAGACCGACGCCGCCATCAACCCGGGGAACTCCGGCGGACCACTGGTCAACCTCGACGGGGAGGTCATCGGGGTCAACTCCGCCATCGCGACGGTGGGGGGGTTGCTCGGCGAGGGCGGCAACATCGGCGTGGGCTTCGCCATCCCGATCAACCAGGTCCGGCGCACGGTCGAGCAGATCATCGAGACCGGTGAGGCGCAGTTCCCGATCATCGGGGCGAGCCTGGACGGCAGGTTCGAGGGCGAGGGAGCGCGCATCGCCACGACCACGTCGAGCACCGGGGCGCCACCCATCGTGCCCGACGGGCCCGCCGACCAGGCTGGGCTCGAGCCGGGGGACGTGATCGTCGCCATCGACGGTGAGGCGGTCGAGGGCAGCGCAGAGCTGATCGTGGCAATCCGCAGCCACCGCCCGGGTGACACCATCACGTTGACCGTCCGCCGCGGCGGCAACCAGCGGGACTACCGAGTCACCCTCGCGGCCACCGAAGGGTGAGAGGATCGAGCGCGTGTTCGACATCGGCGCCGGCGAGTTCATCGCACTCGCGATCATCGCGCTGATCGTCCTCGGCCCGGAGAAGCTGCCCCGCTACGCCGCCGAGGCCGCGCGGGTGCTGCGCCGGGTCCGCCAGGTCGCCACCGAGGCCCGCGCCGACGTGCGCCGGGAGCTCGGGCCGGAGTTCGACGACCTCTCGCTGCGCGACCTCAACCCGCGCACCATGGTGCGCAAGCACCTGCTCGACCCGATCGACCTGGACTCGCTGGAGGACCGGGCGCCACGCTCGAAGCCGGCGGACCGCCGCGGCCCGGGGGAGCGGCCGGAGCCCCCGGCGAGCCCGCCGCCCTACGACCCGGACACGACCTGAGGATCAGCGACCGGCAGGACTGAGGATCAGCGACCGGCAGGACTGAGGCCCAGCGACCGGCCGACCAGCCCGCGCGCGCGGTGGCCGAGCCGGTCCGCGACCTCCTGCAGCGCCTGGGACGCCGCGGCGGCGGGGTCGTCGAGCACCAGCGGGCGGCCATTGTCCCCGCCTTCCCGCAGCCGCATGTCGATCGGCACCTGGCCGAGCAACGGAACCGGCGCGCCGACCGATCGGCTGAGCCCGTCGGCCACGGCCTGTCCGCCGCCGCTGCCGAACACCTCGACCCGCTCGTCGCAGTGCGGGCACGGCAGGTAGGACATGTTCTCGACGACACCGGCGATCTGCTGGTGGGTCTGCAGGGCGATCGTGCCGGCGCGCTCGGCCACCTCGGCCGCCGCCTGCTGGGGCGTGGTGACCACGAGCAGCTCCGCGGGAGGCACCAGCTGGGCCACAGAGATGGCGATGTCGCCGGTGCCGGGCGGGAGGTCCATGAGCAGCACGTCGAGGTCGCCCCAGAACACGTCGCCGAGGAACTGCTGCAGCGCCCGGTGCAGCATTGGGCCGCGCCAGACGACCGGGGCGTTGTTGGCGACGAACATGCCGATCGAGATGACCTTCACGTCGTGCGCCACCGGCGGCATGATCATGTCCTCGACCTGCGTCGGGCGGCCTTCGACGCCGAGCATCCGCGGGACCGAGTGCCCGTAGATGTCAGCGTCGACCACGCCGACCGACAAGCCCGAGCGGGCCATCGCGGCCGCCAGGTTGACGGTCACCGACGACTTGCCGACGCCGCCCTTCCCGGACGCGACGGCGTAGACCCGCGTCAGTGAACCCGGCTTGGCGAAGGGGATCTCGCGCTCGGTGACGCCGGACTCGGACCGCAGGCGGGCCTGCAGCTCCTGGCGCTGCGTCGCGGACATGACGTCGAGGTCCACGCGTACGCCGGTGACGCCGTCGACGGCCTGCACCGCCTCGGTGACGCGCTTGGTGATGGTGTCGCGCATCGGACAGCCTGCGACCGTGAGGTAGACCGCGACCGCCACTGCGCCGGAGGGGTCGATGTCGACCGACTTGACCATGCCGAGGTCGGTGATCGGCTTGCGGATCTCGGGGTCGTCAACCGTGGCGAGGGCAGCCTGGACCTGGTCGATGCTGGGGGCGGGCATGTCCTCGATGCTACGTCTCCCGCGGACCAGCCTCCGCCGCGGCCGGCGCGCAACTAGCATCCACCGCATGCCGTCGTCGGGGGCCCTGAGCGCGCAGCAGATGCTCGCGTGGCGCCGCTTCCTGCGCGCGCACGCGCTGGTGACCCGTCACCTCGAGAACGACCTGCTCGCCGAGCAGAAGCTCCCACTCGCCTCCTACGACGTCCTCGTCCAGCTCGTCGAGGCCCCGCAGCGCCGTCTCCGGATGTCCGAGCTGGCCGAGAAGGTGCTGCTGTCGCGCAGCGGGCTCACCCGGCTGGTCGACCGGCTCGAGCGGGAGGGGCTGGTGCGCCGGGAGGCCTGCTTCGACGACGCGAGGGGCCTGTTCACCGTGATCACGGACGAAGGGGTGGACCGGCTGCGCGTCGCCAGCACGACCCACCTGCGCGGCATCGCCGAGTACGCCGTGGGCCGGCTCGACGACGACGAGGCGCAGCAGCTGTCGAGCCTGCTCGGCCGGATGCTCGACGACGAGGTCACCTCCGCGGGCTGACCCGCGCGACCTCCTCGAAGGTCGTCCGGCCGGCGAGCGCGTGGACCAGCGCCGCATCGCGCAAGGTCACCATCCCCGTCATCGCCTCGGTCACGGCCCGTTCCGACGGGTCCGACCCGAGCACCCGTCGCAGGTGGTGGTCGACCGGCAGCACCTCGAAGACGCCGAGGCGTCCCCGGTAGCCGGTCTGCCCGCACTCCGAGCAGCCCGTGCCGCAGGCCGGCGAGGCCCCGTCGAGGCGGCTCGGGTCCAGCTCCAGGGCGCGCAGCAGCGCCGGCTCGGGCCGGTCGTCGACCAGGCAGCCCGGACACGGGCGGCGGACCAGCCGCTGCGCGACGACGGCCGTGAGCGACGAGGCGACCATGAACGGCTCGACTCCCATGTCGACCAGCCGGGTGAGCGCGCTCGCAGAGCTGTTGGTGTGCAGCGTGGACAGGACCAGGTGACCGGTGAGGGCCGCCCGCACCGCGAGCTCGGCCGTCTCGCGGTCACGGATCTCTCCGACGAGGACGACGTCGGGATCCTGCCGGAGCACGGCTCGCAGCGCGCGGCCGAAGGTCAGCCCGGCTCGCTCGTGGATCTGCACCTGGGTGATGCCGGGCACCTGGACCTCGACCGGGTCCTCCAACGTCACGACGTTGCGCTCGGCCGTGTCGACCTCGGCCAGGGCGGAGTAGAGCGTGCTCGTCTTGCCCGACCCCGTCGGCCCCGTGATCAGGACCAGGCCCTGCGGCGCGGCGACGGCGCGGCGCAGCTCGGCAAGCTGCGCGGCGGTCAGGCCGACGGCGTCGAGCGAGGGGACCTGGTCCGGCCGGGTGAGCAGCCGGACCACCACCTTCTCGCCGTGGATGGCCGGCATGGTGCTCACCCGGGCGTCGACGGGCGAGCCGTCCACGGTGAACCGATTGCGGCCGTCCTGGGGCAGCCGGCGCTCGGCGATGTCCAGCCCGGAGACGATCTTCAGGCGGCTGGCGATGGCGGCGGTGGCGCTGCGGGGCAGGGTCATCACGTCGCGCAGCACCCCGTCGACCCGGTACCGGATGCGCAGCTCGGATCGCTGAGGCTCGATGTGGATGTCGCTGGCCCGCGCCCGTACGGCGTCGGCGAGCAGCGTCGCCACCAGGCGGACGGTGGGTGCGTCGTCGATCCCGGCGACGGACTCGTCACTGTCCGGTGCGGGGTGCTCGACCTCGTCGAAGAAGGTGGTGACGTCGGTCGCGTCCTCGGACAGCGACCAGACGCGCACCAGGTGGTCCCGGACCTGTGACTCGGTCGCCACGCAGACCGCCAGCTCGGTCGCGCCGGTGTGCAGGCGGACGTCGTCGAGGGACACGACGTCGGTGGGATCGACGGCGGCAACCGTGAGGCGATGGCCGTCCCGGGCGAGGACCAGCATCCCGAGCCGGTGCGCGACGCCCCGCGGGAGGAGCCGCACGCTGTCCGGCGAGATCGGCACCTTGTTGAGGTCGACGACGTCGATCCCGAGCTGTCGTCCGAGGGCCTCGGCGATCTGGCGCTCGGTCGCGATCCCCAGGTCGACCAGGACGTGCCCCAACCGCCGCCGGGAGCCGATCACCGACCGCTGCGTCGCCAGCGCCTCGGCCAGCTCCTCCACGGTCAGGACGCCGGCCGCCACCAGCACCGAGCCCAGCCGCTCCCGCCGACCCGTGCTACCCAGCTCGTCCGGGTCGGGCAGTTCGTCGGCGGGCGCCGGGCGCAGCGACGGGTCACTCACTCGGTATGGATCGGTGCCTTGACGAGGAAACTTCAGCGGCAGGTCGGGTTCATCGCCGCCCGGTCATCCCCGCCCGCCGGCGCCGTCCCGACCGAGCGCGTCGTTGGCCGCGGCCTCCTGCCGCTCGTCCAGCTCGTCCAGCAGCTGCCGCAGCTCGGAGCGCAGGAAGTCGCGGGTGGCGACGTCGCCCACCGCCATCCGCAGCGACGCGAGCTCGCGCGTCAGGTAGTCGGTGTCGGCGATGTTGCGCTCGGCGCGTGCCCGGTCCTGCTCGTACTGCACCCGGTCCCGGTCCGCCTGACGGTTCTGGGCCAGCAGGATCAAGGGAGCGGCGTAGGACGCCTGCAGGGACAGCAACAGGGTGAGGAAGACGAAGGGGTAGTCGTCGAAGATCAGCGTCTCGGCGACGACGTTCCAGATCAGCCAGACCGTTACGAACACGGTCATGTAGACGAGGAACCGACCGGTCCCGATGAAGCGGGCGATGCGCTCGCTCAGCCGCCCGAACGCCTCGGGGTCGTAGGTCGGGGTGGGCACGATCGCCCGGCGGACCTCGCGCGGCTGGTCCAGGCGGGTGCTTCCCCGCCGCGGCTCACGCGCCACCGGGCACCTCCCCGGCCTCGGTGATCGCGTGCCGGTCGCGCTCCCGCCAGTCGTCGGGCAGCAGGTGGTCCAGGACGTCGTCGACCGTGACCGCGCCGAGCAGGTGGTCGTCCTCGTCGACGACCGGCACCGCCACCAGGTTGTACGTCGCGAGGTGGTGGGTGATGGCCGCCAGCGGGACGTCGGTGCGCAGCGGCTCGATCCCCGTGTCGACCACGCCGCTGACGAGTGCCGACGGCGGCTCGCGCAGCAGCCGCTGGATGTGGGCGATGCCGAGGAAGCGACCGGTCGGGGTCTCCATCGGCGGCCGGCAGACGTAGACCTGCGCGGCCAGCGCGGGTGAGAGCTCGGGCTGGCGGACCCGCGCCAGCGCCTCGGCGACGGTCGCGTCCGGAGGGAGCACGACCGGGTCGGTCGTCATCATGCCGCCGGCGGTGTCGTCGGAGTAGGTGAGCAGGCGGCGAAGCGGCGCCGCCTCGTCCGGCTCCATCAGCTCGAGCAGCTTCTCCGCGTCGGCCTGGGGCAGCTCGGACAGCAGGTCCGCCGCGTCGTCCG
>DASVBQ010000329.1:0-8681 GCA_036375795.1 Actinomycetes bacterium | reverse complement strand
CGCGCAGGCCCGCGTTGGCCACGAGCAGGTCGACGGGGCCGAGGTCCCGCTCCACGGTGGCCACCGCACCCCGCACCCGGTCGGTGTGCGTCACGTCAGTAGGCACCGCCACCGCCTTGGTGGCGCCGGCCGCGACGCACTCGGACAGCGTGGCGTCCAGCGTCGAGCGCGTCCGCGCGAGCAGCCCGACGCGCATTCCGGCCGCGGCAAGGCCGAGGGCGATCTCGCGGCCGATGCCCCGGCCGGCGCCGGTGACCAGGGCCACCTGTCCAGCGGGCGGGCCCGAGAGCCCGCCCTCAGCCACCGCGCTGCTCGGCCCCGGTCCGGCGGCTCGCCTCGGCGACCGCCGCCGACCGGGCCGCGGTCACCTCCTCGACGGTCAGCGTCCGGTGCGGGGCGCGGAACCGCAGGCCGAAGGCCAGCGACACCTTGCCCGGTCCCACCTGCTCGCCGCGGTAGAGGTCGAACAGCCGCACCGACTCCAGCAGGTCACCGGCGCCGTCGCGCAGCGCCTGCTCGACCTCGGCGGCCGGGACGGTGTCGTCGACCACGAGCGCGACGTCCTGGGTCGCCACCGGGTAGGTGGAGATCCGTGGCGCGGGAACCGGGCCGTGCTCGGCCCCCAGCAGCTCCAGGTCCAGCTCCATCGCGCAGGTGCGCGGTGGTAGACCCAGCGCCGTCACGACCCTCGGGTGCAGCTCGCCGGCGTGACCGACCAGCCGCCCGTCCACGTGCAGCGCCGCGCACCGTCCCGGGTGCCACGGCGCGTGCACGTCCGCGGAGACGCGCAGCGGGACCCGGGCCGCCCGGGCGACGGCCCGCGCCGCCTCGACGGCGTCGCCCCACTCGGCGGTGCGGCCCGGCCCCCACCAGCCGGACTGCTCGACCTGGCCGGCCAGCGCCACCGCGACCCGCTCCGGCTGGGCCGGCAGCGCCGCGTCGAGGGCCGCGACCTCCTCCTCGCTGGGGCGCCGGTCCACCGAGGGCCGCGGCACCGGCGGCAGCCGGTCGGGGCCGGGCCGGAACACCAGGCCCACCTCGAAGAGCGCGACGTCCCCGTTGCCCCGGCTGACGTTGCGGCGCAGCGCCGCCAGCAGCCCGGGCAGCAGCGTCGTCCGCAGCAGCGGTTCCTCGTCGGAGAGCGGGTTGGCCAGCCGGAGCGCGTTGCGCCGGTCGTCTTCGGCACCGAGCATCAGCGCGTCGAGGACGTCCTCCCCGACGAACGGGTACGTCGGGGCCTCGACGTAGCCGGCGTGGGCCAGGGCGAGACCGAGCCGGCGGCGCAGGCGCTGCCGGTCGGTGAAGCCCGGCCCGGCCGGCGCGAGCGGCAGCACCGACGGGATGTTGTCGTAGCCGACCAGACGGATGACCTCCTCGTCCAGGTCGGCCGAGTGGGCCAGGTCGGGCCGCCAGGTCGCCGGGGTCACGGTCCACGGCTCACGGGTGCGGTCGACCGCGCAGCCGACCTGCTCGAGGCGGCGGGCGACCTCGTCCGGCGGAATGACGACACCGGCGGTGCGCCCGGGCCGGGCCGGGTCGAGCTCGAGGTGCCGGGTCGCGCGGGGGTGCACCATCTCGCTGGAGCCGACGTGCTGCGCGCCGCCGAGCTCGGCGAGCAGCTGCACCGCCCTGGTCGAGGCGACCGGCGGGAGCTCCGGGTCCACTCCTCGCTCGAACCGCTTGGACGCCTCGCTGGACAACCGGTGCCGGCGCGACATGCGGGCGACCCCGACCGGGTCGAAGTGCGCCGCCTCGATGACGAGGTCGGTGGAGCCGGCGTCGATCTCGGTCGTGAGTCCACCCATCGTGCCGGCGAGCCCGACCGGCCCGGTGCCGTCGGTGATCAGGACGTCCTCAGGGTCGAGCTCGCGCACCACGTGGTCGAGCGTCTCGAGCCGCTCCCCAGGCGCCGCCCGACGCACCACGATCGGTCCGGTGAGCCGGGACCGGTCGAAGGCGTGCAGCGGCTGGCCCATCTCGAGCATCACGTAGTTGGTCACGTCCACGGCCAGCGAGACCGGCCGCATCCCGCACAGCAGCAGGCGGCGCTGCAGCCAGACCGGGCTCGTCGCCCGCGGGTCCAGCCCGGACACGGTGCGCAGCACCAGCCGGTCCGCGGCGCGCGGGTCGCCGATCTCGCCCGGGTGGCCCGCCCCGTCGATGGGCAGCGGGTCCAGGCCGGCCGGGTCCCGGAACGGCAGGCCGTACGCGGTGGCGGCCTCGCGTGCGATCCCCCGGATCGACAGGCAGTAGGACCGGTCCGGCGTCACGGCGATGTCGAGCACCTCGTCGCGCAGGTCGAGGTGCTCGATGGCGTCCTCACCGACGGTGGCCTCGCCCTCGAGCACCAGGATGCCGAGGTGGTCCTCTCCCGCGCCGAGCTCGTGGGTGGAGCAGATCATCCCGTCGCTGACGTGGCCGTAGGTCCTGCGCGCGCTGATGGCGAAGCCACCCGGCAGGGTCGCCCCGGGCAGCGCGACCACGACCAGGTCGCCGACGGCGAAGTTGTGCGCCCCGCAGACGATCCCCCGTGGCTCCGGCTCACCCACGTCGACCTGGCACCAGCGGATGGTCTTGCCGTTCGCGTGCTTCTCGTCGTCGAAGGCGAGCACCCGACCGACGATCACCGGGCCCTCGATGTCGTGACCGGGCCGCTCGACGGTCTCGACCTCGAGACCGGCTGCCACCAGCCGCTCGGCGAGGTCGCGTCCGGTCACCGAGTCCGGCAGGTCGACGTAATCCCGCAGCCACGACAGCGGCGCGCGCATCAGTTCTCCGTCCCGAGCAGCAGCATCAGATCTCCGTCCCGAACGGAGTGGTGAAGCGCACGTCGCCCTCCACCATGTCCCGCATGTCCTCGGCTCCGTGCCGGGACATGAGGGTCCGCTCCAGGCCCATCCCGAAGGCGAACCCGCTGAAGCGGTCGGGGTCGATGCCGCAGGCCACGAGCACCCGAGGGTTGACCATGCCGCAGCCGCCCCACTCGACCCAGCCCTCGGAGGAGCAGGTGCGGCAGGGCCGCTCCGGGTTTCCGACCGACTCGCCGCGGCAGACCCAGCAGCGCAGGTCCATCTCCGCGCTCGGCTCGGTGAACGGGAAGTACGACGGCCGCAGCCGCGTCACGGTGTCCTCGCCGAACATCGCCCGCGCGAAGTGATCGAGGGTGCCGCGCAGGTGCGCCATCGTGATGCCCTCGTCGACGACCAGACCCTCGACCTGGTTGAAGACCGGCGTGTGCGTGGCGTCCAGCTCGTCGGTGCGGTAGACCCGGCCGGGCGACACGGCGTAGATCGGCGGCTTCCGGCGCAGCATGGTGCGGATCTGTACCGGCGACGTCTGGGTGCGCAACACCATGCCCGAGTCGGGCGAGCCGACCCAGAACGTGTCCTGCGTCGTGCGCGCCGGGTGGTCCGGACCCAGGTTGAGGGCGTCGAAGTTGTGCCACTCGGTCTCGACCTCGGGGCCCTCCGACCACTCGTAGCCCATCGCG
Source organism: Actinomycetes bacterium (assembly GCA_036375795.1). Taxonomy (GTDB): domain Bacteria; phylum Actinomycetota; class Actinomycetes; order JACCUZ01; family JACCUZ01; genus DASVBQ01. Next base: position 5,191 of record DASVBQ010000329.1, on the reverse strand, counting down.
ATGAACAGCTCGGCGACACGCTCGATGATCGTGCTGAGGGGATGGCGAGCGCCGGGCCGGCGCCGGTCCCACGGCAGCGAGACGTCCACGGCCTCCTGGACCAGGACCCGCTCGTCACGCTCCTGCTCGAGCTCCCGCTGGCGGGCGGCGAGCGCATCGGAGACGACCCGACGGGCCTGGCCGACGCGCTTTCCGGCCTCGGCCTTCGCGGCCGGAGGCAGCGCCCCGATCTCCCGGTTGGCGAGCGCGAGCGGGGAACGGTCGCCGGCGTGCTCCAGGCGCACCTTCTTGAGCGCGTCGAGGTCCGGCGCAGCGGCGATGGCGGCCAGCGCGTCGTCGCGGGCGCGCTCCACCTCGTCGGCGTTCAAGGGGGTCACCTGCACGGGGTCGTAGGACTTGTTGGGTGCGGACATCAGTGCTCCGGGTTCGTACGGAAGAGCGCGCCCGAGTCTAGGCATCAGGCTGCGAGGACCCTGGAGGCCCGCCGGGCCCGTCGTACGCCGGGAGGCTGGTCAGTCGGCGAAGTCGGGGGTCGCGGCGGGCAGCACGAATCGGAACCGCGCCCCTCCGCTGGGTGCGCGGCCCACCTCGATGTGGCCGCCGTGCGCCTCCACCAGGCCGCGCACGATGTAGAGGCCGAGGCCCGTGCCGCCGCGGCGACCGGAGCGCCAGAACCGCGTGAACACGCGGTGTTGCAGCTCCACGGGGATCCCCTCCCCTTCGTCCATGACGGTCACCGCGGCGCCCTCGCCGTTGGCCTCGGCCACGATGGTGACCCGACCCGCGCCGTGGCGCACCGCGTTTTCCAGCAGGTTGCTCAGCACCTGGTCGAGCTTGTCGGCGTCGACCCACAGCTCCGGGATGCCCTCGTGGACCTGGACGTCGAAGCGCGCGCGGTCGTGGCCGGCAGCCACCATGCCAGCGACATGCCGGTCGACGACGCGCGTGAGGTCGACGACCTGGCGGCGGATCATGAGCCGGCCGGAGTCGATGCGGGCGATGTCGAGCAGCTCGGTGATCAGCCGGGTGACCCGGTCGGCGTCGGCGTTGACCGTCTCGAGCATGAGCCGCTTCTGGTCGTCGCTGAACCGCTCCCACTTGGCGAGCAGGGTCGCGGTGAAGCCCTTGACCGAGGTCAGCGGTGACCGGAGCTCGTGGGCGACCGTCGAGACCAGCTCGGCCCGGCTGAGCTCCTCGCGTGCGCGGTGGCGGGTGTCGCGCAGGGCGACGACCACTCGGCGCACCGGCCCGCGTGGCTCGTCGCGGACGTAGCGGGAGGTGACCAGCACCTCCTGACCACCGGGCAGCAGGAGGTTGCGCTCGGGGTGACCGGTGACGCTGGCCAGACCGGTGTAGGGACGGGCACACGGCCACCAGGCCCGCCCGTCCATTCCCTCCAGCGGCAGTGCGTCCTCGAGGTCCTTGCCGATCGCCGAGTCGGCGTCGACGCCGGTGATGCGGGCGGCGGCCGTGTTGAACTCCACGACGGTGCCCCACTCGTCGGCAACGACCAGCCCGTCGGGCAGGTCGTCGAATTCGCTGCGCCCACCCCTCGCCACGCGTCGAGCCTACCGATCTGTCCGGACACGTCGACCCCCTAAGCAGGCACACCAGGATCAACCGGACGGATGACTGTCACCGTCCGTGGGGCGGGCTTGTCCGGCTGCGACGAGCGTCGAACCGCGGGGCTTCCCACCGCGTCCTTGACGCGTCGGGAGACGACCCGCGACGGTGGCAGCCGCCGGTCGAGCCAGGGGGTACGGGGAACATGAGTGGACAACCAGCAGTGACGGCCCTGGCGCGGCGGCTCGCCGCGGCGACGACGGTTCTCGTTGCGCTCGCCGTGGTGAGTGGCGGCCCCGCATCGGCAGCGCCGCCGGGCAACGACGCTCGCAGCGCCCCTCAGTCGGTCGGTGCGCTGCCGGCGACCATCCGAGCCACGACGGTCGAGGCCACCCTGGAGCCGGACGAGCCCCCGTCGCGATGCGGTCGGGCGCTGAAGGGCTCGGTCTGGTACTCCTTCACCGCCACGACGGCGAGGTCGGTGCTGCTGGCCTTCGACGCGGCCGGCGACATGGACGCTGCCGTCGACGTCTTCCTGCGTCAACGGTCGCAGCTGACGCCGCTCGACTGTCAGCTCACCGACGCCCGCGGCGAGGCCACGATCGACGTCGACGTCGCCGAGGGATCCAGCTACCTGGTCCGGGTCGCGCCGCTGTCCAACTCGGTGGCCGACGCGTTCTCGCTCGTCGTGGTGGAGCCCGACCGTCCGGCCCAGCCTCCGGGTCCGCGCCTCGCGACCACGGGCGTCGCTGCGACGGTCGACCGGTTCGCGAACCCCGACGATGCGTGGTCGACCACCCTGCAGCAGGGCCGGACGTACCGCCTGAACTTCGTCACCAAGGGCGACGGCTGCGCCGCGGTGGCCGTCTACCGGCCAGGCGTCAAGAGCTTCGGAGGCTCCGCCCTGGTGGAGCGGTCCTGCGACGCGCACGCAGTCTTCGCCGCCCCGGAGTCCGGCCTGTACAGCATCCACGTCCGGGCCCCCCGCGCGTCCCGGCTGAAGCTGCCCTACCGCCTCCGGATCGGCCTCGCCCGCGCCGACGACACGGCACCCGGCATCCGGTTGCTCAACGACCGGACCGTCAACGGCTCTCTGCATGGCAGCGAGCTCGACGCCCTGGACCTCTACCGCTTCTCCGTCGTGCGCCGCAGCGACCTGCTGCTGCGCCTCCGCGCGAAGCGCAACTTCCAGCTCACCCTGCTCTCGGCCGGCGGCCGCCGGCTCGACAACGGATCGTTCATCGACCGCCGGATGAAGCGGGGGCGCTACTACGTCGCGGTGCGCGCGCTCGACGGCGCGGACGGCTCCTACTCGCTGAAGCGGGTCACCCGGGCGATCACCACGGCTCGGACCCTCGTGGACGGCCAACGGTCCCGGACCGTGCCGGAGGGCCGGTCCGTGGTGCTCAGCGTGGCCGTCCAGCCCGCCGTCGGCGGACGGGCCTCGATGCTCGTCGAGCGCTTCGACCCGATCGACGGCTGGCTCTTCCACGCGAGGTACCACCCGGCTGTCGTCGGGGGCCGCGGCTCGGTGTCCTTCCGACCCCCGTCAGTCGGTCGCTGGCGGGTGACGGGTGAGTACGAGGGCACGCCCACCGCCAGCCCGAGCGACGGGGGGACGGCGACGCTGCTGGTCACCGAGCCGTTGACCGGGTGACAGCCAGGTCGCGTCAGGCCCGGGTGCGGTGCGCCCGGGCGGACGCGTAGAGACACACCGCGGCGGCGGTCGCCAGGTTGAGGCTCTCGGCCCGCCCGTGGATCGGGACCTTGACCACCGCGTCCGCGAGGGCGCGGGTGGCCTCGGGCAACCCCCACGCCTCGTTGCCGAAGACCCAGGCGGTCGGTCCGTCGAGCAGCCCGTCGTCCACGGCACGGTCGAGATCGAGGTCGGAGTGTCCGTCGGCCGCCAGGACGCGCAGGCCGGCGGCCCGCAGGGCGGGCAGGTCGTCCTCGACCCGGCCGCCGACGCAGACCGGCAGGTGGAAGATGCTGCCTGCCGACGCACGGACGCACTTGCCGTTGTAGGGGTCGACGCTGTCACCGGTGAGCAGCACGGCCTCGGCGCCGGCGGCGTCGGCGGTCCGGATCACGGTCCCGGCGTTGCCGGGGTCCCGCGCGTGGGCCAGCACGGCGACGAGCCGCGGCGCGCTCGCGAGCACCTCGGCGAGGGGCCGGTCGAGCGTCGTGCAGACGGCCACCAGGCCCTGCGGGGTGACGGTCTGGGCGAGGGCGGACATCACCTCGCCGCTGACCAGGTTCACCGGTGCGCCGGCCGCGGCGGCGGCGCGGAGGAGGTCGTCGTGGCGGCCGCTGGCCTCGCGGGTCACGAACAGCTCGACGACGGTGCCGGGTCGGTCGACGGCCTCACGGACCGCCTGCGGGCCCTCGGCCAGGAACCGGCCCTCGCGCGCCCGGAACGCGCGCTTGCCCAGCCGGCGGGCCGCCTGCACCCGCGCCGACCGCACGCTGGTGATCTCGCTGCCGACCACGCGACTCCGTCCTGACATGTCAGACGCTCGGGAAGCCGGTGGCTCCCCGAGCGTCTGACGTTCGACTGGCGTGCGGCTCAGGCGGCGGACTCGCCCTTGCTCGCCGTCGAGGGCACCGCGGCGCGGGACACCTCGACGAGCGCGGTGAATGCGGTGGCGTCGGTGACCGCGAGGTCTGCGAGCACCTTGCGGTCCACCTCCACACCCGCTGCCTTGAGGCCCTGGATGAACCGGTTGTAAGTCATGCCGTTCTGGCGGGCCGCAGCGTTGATCCGCTGGATCCACAGCTGGCGGAAGTCGCCCTTGCGCTGCTTGCGGTCGCGGTAGGCGTAGGTCATCGAGTGGAGCATCTGCTCCTTGGCCTTGCGGTAGAGCCGCGACCGCTGCCCGCGGTAGCCGCTCGCCCGCTCGAGGACGACCCGGCGCTTCTTGTGGGCGTTTACCGCCCGCTTGACGCGTGCCACTGATTACTCCTTGGTGGTGGGGGCCGGCTGGTCTACTTGCCGAGCAGGCGCTTGACCTTCTTGACGTCGGCGCTGGAGGTCTCGACGTCGAGCGCCAGGGCGCGGGTCCGCTTCGAGGGCTTTCCCTCGAACAGGTGGCGTCGGTTCGCCTGCTCGCGCATGACCTTGCCGGAGCCGGTCAGGCGGAAGCGCTTCTTGGTGCCACTGTGCGTCTTGTTCTTCGGCATGGAGCCGGGTCTCCTCGTCGTACGTCCGCTCCCGGAGGTGTCCGGAAGCGGTGGTTCGGATGGTGCGCCAGGTCAGCCGACCGGCTGCTCCGGTGCTGCTGCCGCCGCTGGCGCCGCGGCCTCCGCGGCCTCCGCGGCCGCCGCGTCCTCGCGGCGCGCCTTGTCCGCGGCCTTCTCCGCGCGGGCGTCGGCCTTCTTCTTCATCGGCCCCAGGACCATGATCATGTTACGGCCGTCCTGCTTGGGCGCCGACTCCACGAAGCCGAGCTCCGCGACATCGGCCGCAAGCCGCTGCAGGAGCCGGAACCCCAGCTCGGGACGGGACTGCTCACGGCCACGGAACATGATCGTGATCTTGACCTTGTCGCCCTGCTTGAGGAACCGGACCACGTGACCTTTCTTGGTCTCGTAGTCGTGCGGGTCGATCTTCGGCCGGAGCTTCATCTCC
>DASVBQ010000322.1:0-4683 GCA_036375795.1 Actinomycetes bacterium | reverse complement strand
CGGGGGTGCACGCACAGGCCGTCGGCGGCGTACTCGACGTAGCCCTTCCAGTACGCCGTGATGTTGCCCGCGTTGCCCACCGGCAGGCAGTGGACGTCCGGGGCGCGGCCGAGCGCGTCGACCACCTCGAAAGCGGCCGTCTTCTGGCCCTCGATGCGGAAGGCGTTCACCGAGTTGACCAGCGAGACCGGGTGGTGGTCGGCCAGCTCCCGGGCCAGCCGCAGGCACTCGTCGAAGCCACCCTGCACCTGCAGCAGCCGGGCGTCGTGCACCAGCGCCTGGGCCAGCTTGCCGGCCGCGATCCGGCCGTGCGGCACCAGCACCACACAGGACAGGCCGGCCTTCACGGCGTACGCCGCGGCGCTCGCACTGGTGTTGCCGGTCGAGGCGCAGATGACGGCCGTGGCGCCCTCCTCGACGGCCTTGGAGATCGCGACGGTCATCCCGCGGTCCTTGAACGACCCGGTCGGGTTCGCGCCCTCGACCTTGAGGTGCACGTCGCAGCCGGTCAGAGCCGACAGGTGGGCGGCACGAACGAGCGGCGTGCCGCCCTCGCCGAGCGTCACGACCGGTGTGCCGGCGTCGACGGGCAGCCGGTCCGCGTACTCCGCGATGACACCACGCCACAGCTGGGCGCTCACTGGCCCTCCACGCGCATCACGCTGAGGACCCGCCGGACGACGTCCAGGCCCCGCAGCGACTCGACGGTGGCCGACAGCGCGGCGTCGGTGGCCTGGTGGGTCACGATGACGAGCACCGCGTCCTCGCTGCCCAGCCGCTCCTGGCGCACCGTCTCGATGGAGACCCCGTGCTCGGCGAACGCGGTCGCGACCTGGGCCAGGACACCGGAGCGGTCCGCCACGTCGAGGCTCACGTGGTAGCGCGTCAGCGTCTCTCCCATCGGGCGCACCCGAAGGTCTGCGTACGCGGACTCGCCGGGGCCGCGGCCACCGGAGACCTTGTGGCGCGCAACCGCCACCACGTCACCCAGCACGGCGCTGGCCGTCGGCGCCCCGCCCGCGCCGCGGCCGTAGAACATGAGCTCCCCGGCCGCCTCACACTCGACGAACACCGCGTTGAACGCCTCGCGCACCGACGCCAGGGGATGCGTGACCGGGATCATCGCCGGGTGGGCCCGTACACCGACCGACGTGCCGTCCTCGGAGAGCTCGGCGATCGCCAGCAGCTTCACGACGCAGCCCATCTCGCGGGCGCTCGCGACGTCGGCGGCGGTGACCTCGGTCATGCCCTCGCGGTAGACGTCGGCGGCGGTGACGCGGGTGTGGAACGCGAGGGCGGCCAGGATCGCTGCCTTCGCCGCGGCGTCGAACGCCTCGACGTCGGCGGTGGGGTCAGCCTCGGCGTAGCCGAGAGCCTGGGCCTCCTCGAGCGCCTCCTCGAAGCCGGCGCCGCTCTCGGTCATCTTGGTCAGGATGTAATTGGTGGTTCCGTTGACGATGCCGAGGACGCGGCGCACCCGGTCGCCGGCCAACGACTCGCGCAGCGGACGCAGCAGCGGGATGGCGCCGGCGACCGCGGCCTCGTAGTAGAGGTCCCGGCCGTGCTTCTCAGCCGCCTCGAAGAGTGTCGCGCCGTCCTCGGCGAGCAGCGCCTTGTTCGCGGTGACGACGGAGGCCCCGTGCTCGAGTGCCGACAGGATGAGGCTGCGCGCCGGCTCGATGCCGCCGATCACCTCGACCACGACGTCGATGTCGTCGCGCGCGACGAGGGACTCGGCGTCGTCGGTGAACAGCGCCGGGTCGACGGGCAGGTTCCCCCGGGCGCGCCCGGGGCGCCGCACCGCTATGCCGGCGAGCTCGAGCGGCCGGCCGACCCGCGCGGCCAGGTCGTCCGCATGCGTGGTCAGCAGGCGGGCCACCTCGCTGCCCACGACGCCACAGCCGAGCAGCGCGACCTTGAGGGGTCGGGAACCTGGCATGCGGTCAGCCTGTCAGACGGGCGGCCCCCGCGCGGGGCTGACCGGGATCCGGTCGGCTCAGTCGACCACGCGGATGGTGAAGGCGTTGTGGCCGACGAGCAGCGAGCGCACGGTTCAACCGGCGTCGAGCGCCAGCAGGTCGTCCAAGGTCTCGCGGCGCACCAGCACCTGCGTACCGCCGTCGGTGACGGCGACGACCGGCGGGCGCGGCACGTGGTTGTACGTCGACGCCATCGACCGACAGTAGGCGCCGGTCGCCGCCACGGCGAGCAGGTCGCCGGGTGCGAGGTCGGCGGGGAGCCAGGCGTCCTTGACCACGACGTCGCCGCTCTCGCAGTGCTTGCCCACGACCCGGGCGAGCATCGGCGGGGCGTCCGACGCGCGGGAGGCCAGCGTCACCGTGTAGTCGGCGTCGTACAGAGCGGTCCGGATGTTGTCGCTCATCCCGCCGTCGACCGAGACGAACGTGCGCAGCCCCTCGACCGGCTTGACGGTCCCCACCTCGTACACCGTGACGGTGCTTGGCCCGACGATGCCGCGGCCCGGCTCGATCGCGAGAGCGGGCATGGCCAGGCCGTACGCCGCGCACTCCCGCTCGACGATCGCCGCGAGTGACCGGCCCATCTCGTGGACGTCGGCGGGGTCGTCGTCGCTCGTGTAGGCGATGCCGAGGCCGCCGCCGAGGTTCAGCTCGCCCGGCTCGACGCCGTGCTGGTCGCGCACCTCGGCGAGCAGGCCGACCACCCGGTGCGCCGCCACCTCGAAGCCGCCGGAGTCGAAGATCTGCGAGCCGATGTGCGAGTGCAGCCCGACCAGGTCGAGTCCCGGCGCCGCCAGCACCCGGCCTACGGCGTCGAGGGCGTCGCCACCCGCGAGCGAGAAGCCGAACTTCTGGTCCTCGTGGGCGGTCGCGATGAACTCGTGCGTGTGCGCCTCGACCCCGACCGTCGTGCGGACCAGCACGGACTGCCGCACGCCACGTTCCTCACACAGTGCGGACAGCCGGTCCACCTCGGCGAGGGAGTCCACCACCACCCGACCCACACCGGCGTCGAGGGCTGCGGACAGCTCGGCCACCGACTTGTTGTTGCCGTGCAGCAGGAGCCGCTCGCCCGGGAAGCCGGCCCGCACCGCGACCGCGAGCTCGCCCCCGGTGCAGACGTCCAGGCCGAGGCCCTCCTCGGCGACCCACCGGGCGACCGCAGTGCACAGGAAGGCCTTGGCGGCGTAGAAGACGGTGGCCTCGCCGAACGCCTCGCGGTAGTCCCGACAGCGACGGCGCAGGTCGGCCTCGTCCAGGAAGAATGCGGGCGTGCCGTGCTCGGCGACCAGGGCGCGGACGTCGTGGCCCAGCAGGGTCAGGGCACCGTCCGCCGACCGGGCGGCACCCAGCGGCCAGACGTGCGGATCGAGCCGGTTCAGGTCAGCGGGTGGCCCGGCGTGGAATGCCTCGTGGGCCAGCTCCCCGGAGCGCGGGCCGGCCGGGTGGACGCGCACGGCCCGGCTACATCCGCTCGGGTGCGGTCACGCCGAGCAGCCCGAGACCGTTGGCGAGCACGACCCGGGTCGCCTCCACCAACCACAGGCGCGCCCTGTGCAGGTCGGTCACCTGCTCGTCACCGCGCGGCAGCACCCGGCAGACGTCGTAGAACCGGTGGTAGGTGCCGGCAAGCTCCTCGAGGTAGCGCGCGATCCGGTGCGGCTCACGCAGCTCGGCCGCCGTGGCGACGACCCGCGGGAACTCGCCCAGCGCACCGAGCAGGTCACCCTCGCGCTCGTGGTCGAGCAGCTCGGGGTGGAAGGCCACGGCCGCGCCCTTGTCCACGCCGAGGTCGGCGGCGTTGCGCAGCAGGCTGGCCACCCGGGCGTGCGCGTACTGCACGTAGAACACCGGGTTCTCGTTGGTGTGCCGGGTCCACAGGTCCAGGTCGAGGTCGATCGGCGAGTCGGTGGAGTACCGCGCCAGCGCGTAGCGCGCGGCGTCGATGCCGATCGAGTCGACGAGATCGACCAGGGTCACGACGGTCCCGGCGCGCTTGCTCATGCGCACCGGCCGACCCTCGCGGACCAGGTTCACCATCTGCCCGATCAGCACCTCGACGGTCTGGTCCGGGTCGTCACCGAAGCACGCGGCGACGGCACGCAGCCGGCCGACGTAGCCGTGGTGGTCGGCGCCGAGCATGTAGATGCACCGGTCGAAGCCGCGCTCGCGCTTGTCGAGGTAGTAGGCGCAGTCGGCCAGGAAGTACGTCGGCTCCCCGTTGCGGCGCACCAGCACGCGGTCGCGGTCGTCGCCGAAGTCGGAGGTGCGCAGCCAGACCGCGTCGTCCTGCTCGAAGACGTGACCTTCGTCGCGGAGCTTGCGCAGGGCCGCGTCGAGCTCGCCCTTCTCGTGCAGGTCCTTCTCGTTGAAGTAGACGTCGAAGGCGACTCCGAAGTCGGCGAGGCTCTGACGGATCTCGGCGAACATCAGGTCCACGCCCGCGACGCGGAACGCCTCCTGGGCCGACGCCTCGTCCATCTCGAGGATGCCCGGCTGGTCCGCCCTGATCTCCGCGGCGATGTCGTCGATGTAGGCGCCGGCGTAGCCGTCCTCGGGCACCTCGTCGCCGTTGGCCGCGGCCAGCAGCGACCGGGCGAACCGGTCGATCTGCGAGCCCGCGTCGTTGAAGTAGTACTCCCGCGTGACGTCGGCCCCCGCGGCGTCGAGCACCCGGCCCAAGGCGTCGCCGACGGCGGCCCAG
>DASVBQ010000313.1:0-2735 GCA_036375795.1 Actinomycetes bacterium | reverse complement strand
CACGACCCCAACCCCAACGTCGACTGGGACCACACGCCGTTCCGGGTGACCACCGAGCTGCGCGAGTGGCCGGCCGACCCCGAGGGCGCGCGCCGCGCCGGGGTGAGCGCGTTCGGCTTCGGTGGGACCAACTTCCACGCGGTTCTGGAGGAGTACGTCCCCGGACGGCACCGCCTCGAGAGCGCACCCCGGACGTTCGCTGCGGCCGACGTGCCCAGGACAGCAGTCACGGCGGCTGCTCATGGCAGAGCGTCAGAGCCCGTCGCCGCGCGACCTCGACCGCCGCTCCGGGGCGCGGTGGTGCTCGGCGGACGTGACGACTCGGACGTCGTGGCCCAGCTCGAGGGAGTCGTCGCCGACGCGGCTGACGGCCGCACACCGGCTCAGGTGGCCCCCGACCGCACGCTGGCGGCCTCCGCGGTCCGGGTCGCCGTCGACTACGCCGACGCCGCGGACCTCGCGGCCAAGGCGCGCAAGGCTGTCACTGCGTTCCGTACGGGTGCGCCCGCGATGTGGAAGATGCTGCGGGCTCAGGGCATCTTCGTCGGCCGCGGGCCCGCGCCCAAGGTGGCGTTCCTCTACACCGGGCAGGGCTCGCAGTACGTGAACATGCTCAAGGGGCTGCGCGCGCAGCAGCCGGTGGTGGCCGCCGTGTTCGACGAGGCGGACCGGATCATGACGCCTCTGCTCGGCCGCCCCCTCTCGTCGTACATCTTCGTCGACCAGGACGACCCCGCCGCGGTTCGGGCCCTGGAGCAGCAGCTGCTGCAGACCGAGATCACCCAGCCGGCGGTGCTCGCGACGGACCTGGCGCTGACCAGGCTGCTCGAGGCCTACGGAGTGCGTCCCGACATGGTGATGGGGCACAGTCTCGGCGAGTACGGTGCGCTGGTCGCCGCTGGTGCGATGACGTTCGACGCCGCCCTGGAGGCGGTCAGCGCGCGCGGGCACGAGATGGCCTCCCTGGCGCTGGACGACAACGGCGCGATGGCCGCCGTCTTCGGGCCGCTGCCCGAGATCGAGCGCATCGTCGGCGCGATCGAGGGCAACGTCGTCATCGCCAACATCAACAGCACCAGCCAGGCGGTCGTCGGGGGAGCCACCGCCGCGGTGGAGCAGGCGGTCGCGGCGTTCCTGGCCGCAGGGATCAACGCCGCCCGCATCCCGGTCAGCCATGCGTTCCACACGTCGATCGTCGCCCCTGCGAGCGAGCCTCTGAAGGTCGCGCTCCGCCGCCTGGACGTCCGCGCACCAACGCTGCCGATCGTCGCCAACGTCACCGGCGACTTCTACCCGGCGGACGCCGAGCGCGAGACCATGCTCGACATCCTTGGCCGGCAGGTCGCCTCGCCCGTCCAGTTCGTCCGCGGGCTGCACACGCTGTACGAAGCAGGGGCGCGGGTGTTCGTCGAGGTCGGTCCGAAGAAGGCCCTGCACGGCTTCGTCGAGGACGTGCTGGGCGAGCACGAGGACGTACTTGCCCTGTTCACCAACCATCCCAAGAACGGTGATGTCCCCGCGTTCAACGCGGCATTGTGCGGTCTCTGGGCCGCCGGTCTGGGGTACCCGTCGGACACCCCGGCGCCGCACCGGCCGGGCGCAGTCGTCATGGCGCCCGCACCGGTCGAGACGACAGTCGCCACTACCACCCCCCCGGGAACTCCCATGAGCACCGACCGCTATGCAGAGCTCGGCCACCTCTTTGCCGAGGTCCTCGAGGAGGGCCTGCGGATCTACAACGGAACGGCGCCGGCCGGTGCCACGCGCGGCCAGGCAGAAGCACCTGGGCCGAGCAGGCCGGAGCCGGTCGTCATCACCGGCGCGGCGCTCGGCCTGCCGGGCGTGGAGCGGGTGTTCGACGACGAGAACCTGCAGCGCATCCTCGACGGTCAGCAGTTCATCGACACGATCCCGCACCGGTTCCGCCGGCAGATGGTGGACCTGCGGGTCACCCGGCTGGTCAAGCGAGAGTCCGGCGACCCGACGTTCGAGACGATCGACGACGAGGCCGAGGTCGTCAAGCTGGCCGGACGGCGCGCACCGCTCGACGCCGTCGCCGAGTTCGGCGTCGACGCCTCCCGCGACGCGGCGCTCGACTCCGTGACGCGGCTCGCCATCGGCGCGGGCTTCGACGCGTTGAGGGACGCCGGCATCCCCTTGGTGATGCGGTACAAGACCACCACGCTCGGCTCGAACCTGCCCGAGCGCTGGGGTCTGCCGGACGGCCTGCGCGACGACACCGGGGTGATCTTCGCATCGGCGTTCCCCGGATACGACTCCTTCGCCGAGGACTTGACCAGGTACTACACCGACCGGGGTCGTCGCGAGCAGCTCCTCGCGCTCGAGGCCGTCCGGGCCCGGATGGGCGGCTCCGAACCGGTTGTCCCGGAGCTGGACCGACGCATCGCCGAGCTGCGGCACCTCATCGAGGTGGAGCCGTTCACCTTCGACCGGCGGTTCCTGTTCCGGTGCCTGTCCATGGGGCACTCCCAGTTCGCCGAGATCATCGGGGCGCGGGGACCCAACACGCAGATCAACGCCGCTTGCGCGAGCACGACGCAGGCACTGTCGCTGGCCGAGGACTGGATCCGCGCCGGCCGCTGCCGCCGGGTCGTCGTGGTCTCCGCGGACGACGTGACCTCCGACGCTCTGCTGCCGTGGGTAACCTCGGGCTTCCTTGCCTCCGGTGCCGCGGCGACCGACGACTCGGTCGAGGACGCCGCCACGCCCTTCGA
>DASVBQ010000310.1:0-9145 GCA_036375795.1 Actinomycetes bacterium | reverse complement strand
GAGGAGGCGTTCGCCCTGGTCCGGCAGCGGCTCGAGACCGCGAAGGAAGGTGCTGTCCGTGCTGCGACAGGTTGAGGGCTCCCAGGCGGTCGCCGAGACCGTCGTGCGCTGCCGGCCGGGCGTCATCTGCGCCTACCCGATCTCCCCCCAGACCCACATCGTGGAGGCGCTGAGCCGCTGGGTGAAGGAGGGTCGGCTGGCGGGCTGCGAGTTCGTCAACGTCGAGTCCGAGTTCGCCGCGATGTCGGTGGCCATCGGTGCGTCCGCCACCGGCTCCCGCTCCTACACGGCGACAGCGAGCCAGGGGCTGCTCTACATGTCCGAGGCGGTCTACAACGCCTCCGGACTGGGTCTGCCCATCGTGATGACCGTCGCGAACCGCGCCATCGGCGCCCCCATCAACATCTGGAACGACCACAGCGACGCGATGTCGCAGCGCGACTCCGGGTGGATCCAGCTGTACGCCGAGACGAACCAGGAGGCCGCGGACCTGCACGTGCAGGCGTTCCGCCTCGCCGAGGAGGTCTCGCTGCCGGTGATGGTGTGCATGGACGGCTTCGTCCTCACCCACGCGGTCGAGCGGGTGGACGTTCCGGAGCAGGAGCAGGTCGACGCCTACCTGCCTCCCTACGTCCCCCGGCAGGTGCTCGACCCGGCCCAGCCGGTGTCGATCGGCGCGATGGTCGGGCCGGAGGCCTTCATGGAGGTCCGCGCCCTCGCGCACGCGAAGCAGATGGAGGCCCTCGACGTGATCCCCCGGGTCGCGGCAGACTTCCGCGCCGTCTTCGGCCGGGACTCCGGCGGTCTCGTGCGGCCCTACCGCACCGAGGACGCGGAGACCGTGGTGGTCGCGCTGGGCTCGGTCCTCGGCACCATCAAGGACGTCGTGGACGAGCGCCGCGACCGCGGTGAGCGGGTCGGTGTCCTCGGCATCACCTCGTTCCGGCCGTTCCCGCTCGACGCGGTCCGGGCGGCGCTGGTGAACGCCCGCCGGGTCGTCGTCCTGGAGAAGGCGCTCGCCGTCGGGATCGGCGGCATCGTGTCCGCCAACGTCCGGATGGCCCTGTCGGGCGTGACGCTCGACGGCTCGACGGTCATCGCGGGGCTGGGCGGTCGGCCGATCACCGGCGCGTCGGTGCACGCGCTGCTGGACCGGGCCGTCGCCGGACAGCTGCCGGCGCTGAGCTTCCTCGACCTCGACGAGCACCTGGTCGAGCGCGAGCTCGGGCGGCTGCGGGCCGGGCAGCGCTCCGGGCCCAGCGCGGAGAACATCCTGCGCGACGTGGGCGTCGTCGCGGCCGGACCGGTGTAGAGGAGCGAGCGCCATGACCACGACCGGCGTGAGGTTCTACCAGGTCGGCAGCTTCGCGGTCGGCAACCGGCTCCTGCCCCCCGAGCTGCGCTCGGTGCAGTCGGACGAGGAACGGACGAACGCCATCACCTCCGGCCACCGCGCCTGCCAGGGGTGCGGGGAGGCGCTCGGTGCCCGCTACGCCCTCGACGCCGCGATGCGGGTGACCGGCGGCCGGATGGTGGCGGTCAACGCAACCGGCTGCCTCGAGGTCTTCTCCACGCCGTACCCCGAGACGTCCTGGCGGATCCCATGGCTGCACTCGCTGTTCGGCAACGCCCCCGCGGTCGCCACCGGGGTGGCGCGGGCTCTCAAGGCGCAGGGCCGCGAGGACATCCGGGTCGTCGCCCAGGGCGGCGACGGCGGCACCGTCGACATCGGCTTCGCCTGCCTGTCCGGCATGTTCGAGCGCAACGACGACGTGCTCTACATCTGCTACGACAACGAGGCGTACATGAACACCGGCGTACAGCGCTCCGGCGCGACGCCACCCGCGGCGCGGACGATGACGACGCAGGCAGTGGGGCCGGACCCGGGCAACCCGTTCGGCCAGGGCAAGGACGTGCCGCGGATCGCGATGGCCCACGAGATCCCGTACGTCGCCACGGCCACCGTCGCGGACCTCCGCGACCTGGAGGCCAAGGTCGCGCGGGCCATGACGATGCACGGCGCGCGCTACCTGCACGTGCTCGTGCCCTGCCCGCTCGGCTGGGGCAGCGAGTCCTGCCACACCGTGCGCATCGCCCGGCTGGCGACCCAGAGTGGCCTCTTCCCGCTGTTCGAGGCAGAGGGCGGCGAGGTGGTCCGCTCGACGCCGATCCGGCACCGGGTGCCCGTCGAGGAGTACCTGAAGCTGCAGAAGCGCTACGCGCACCTGTTCTCGCCGGTCCGTCGGGACGACGTCATCGACCGGCTGCAGGCCCGGGCCGATCGCAACGTCGAGCGCTACGGCCTCGAGGAGGCGAGCGCGTGATGGACAAGCCATTTGCGATCACCCTGGACGTCGGGTCCAGCCTCGCCAACAAGACGGGGTCGTGGCGGGTCGAGCGACCGGTGTACGTCGATCTGCTGCCGCCGTGTGGCCAGGCCTGTCCCGCCGGTGAGGAGATCCAGCGCTGGCTCTACTCCGCCGAGGACGGCAGCTACGAGGAGGCGTGGCGCCGGCTGGTGGACGTCAACCCGTTCCCCGCCGTGATGGGCCGGGTCTGCTACCACCCGTGCCAGACCGCGTGCAACAGGACCACGCTCGACGAGGCGGTCGGGATCAACTCGGTGGAGCGGTTCCTCGGGGACCTGGCGATCGAGAAGGGCTGGGCCCTGCCGGAGCCGGCGGCTCCGACCGGACGGAAGGTGCTCGTCGTGGGGGCCGGGCCGTCCGGGCTGTCGGCGGCCTACCACCTGCGCCGGCTCGGGCACGACGTCACGGTTCGCGACGAGGGCGAGAAGCCGGGCGGCATGATGCGGTTCGGCATCCCTCGCTACCGGCTGCCGCGCGAGGTTCTCGACGCGGAGATCCAGCGCATCGTCGACCTCGGCGTCCGCATCGAGAGCGGGACCACCGTCCCGGACGCGGCCCGTGCGCTGCACGACGAGGGCTTCGACGCTGTCTTCCTCGCCGTCGGCGCCCACGTCGGGCGGCACGCCGACATCCCGGCCGGCGACTCGGCGCGCGTCCTCGACGCGGTGTCGCTGCTGCACTCCGTCGAGGAGGGCGAGGCGCCCGTCCTCGGCCGCCAGGTCGTGGTGTACGGCGGTGGCAACACCGCGGTGGACGCCGCCCGCACCGCGCGCCGCCTCGGCGCCTCCGAGGCCGTGATCGTCTACCGGCGCACCCGGGAGCGGATGCCGGCCCACGACTCCGAGGTGGAGGAGGCCGCCGAGGAGGGCGTGCTGATGCGCTGGCTGTCCACGGTGCGCCACGCCGACGAGGGCAAGCTGCTGATCGAGCGGATGGAGCTCGACGAGCACGGTTTCCCGCAGCCGACCGGCCAGCTCGAGGAGCTGGCTGCCGACTCGCTGGTGCTGGCGCTCGGCCAGAGCAGCGACCTGTCGCTGCTCGAGGGAGCGATCGGCGTAAAGGTCGACGGCGGCGTCGTGCAGGTGGACGCGGCGATGATGACCGGTCACCCCGGGATCTTCGCCGGCGGCGACATGGTCCCGTCCGAGCGCACCGCGACCGTCGCGGTGGGGCACGGCCGCACGGCCGCGCGCCACATCGACGCGTGGCTGCGCCAGAGGGCGGCCGAGCCGGTCCCGGAACGCGCTCTCGCCGACTACGACCGGCTGACCACCTGGTACTACTCCGACGCACCGCCGACGGTCCGCCCGCGGATCGAGGCGGCCCGCCGCAGCGACACCTTCGACGAGATCGTGCACGGCCTGGACGAGTCCACCGCCCTGTACGAGGCGCGGCGCTGCCTGTCCTGCGGGAACTGCTTCGAGTGCGACAACTGCTTCGGCGTCTGCCCGGACAACGCGATCGTCAAGCTGGCCGAGCCGCGCGACGGGCGGATGTACGCGATCGACTACGACTACTGCAAGGGCTGCGGTCTCTGCGTCGAGGAGTGCCCGTCCGGCGCGATCAGCATCGTGCCCGAGCCGACCTGAGGTCGTGCGACCACCGCTCTGACTCCGCGACACAACCGGTGCTCGAGTGCCCCGTGTGGCGCGGGCCAGCCACAACCGAGGTGTTCTGCCACAGATGTGTCGCTGGGTCGGAGCAGGCCTAGGACTCGGGGGCGGACTCGGGGGCGGACTCGGGGAGCAGCATGCGGACGGACGCGTCCGCTGCCCGCACCGCGTCGAGCGTCGCGCCGTCCCGGCCCGCGGCCAGGCCCAGGAGGAACGTGGTGAGCGGCGCCGCCGGCCGGGCCACCCCGTGTGCCACGTCGCGTGCCAGGTCCAGCACCAGGCTGCGGTCCACGACCGCCGGGTCGAGGCCCAGCTCGAGGCAGACCGCGTCCGTCCACTCGTCCAGCGTGCTCATGGGGGCCACCGTAGGTGACGGCACGGCATGATGAGGCCATGACCGGACCTGAGGGCCACCTCGACAGGGTCGAGGAGGCGCTGCGCCATCCGGGGTCCACCGCGCCGCGCCCCTGGCTGCGGATCGGCGAGGTCCCGCTCCCCGTCGTCAGCCCGGCGCGGGTGTACGTGTGCGGCATCACGCCGTACGACGTGACCCACCTCGGGCACGCCGCGACGTTCGTGTGGGCCGATGCGGCGGTGAAGGTGCTGCGCTCCACCGGGGCGGAGGTGGACTGCTGCCGCAACGTCACCGACGTCGACGACGTGCTCACCGCGGCGGCGAGGGAGCGCGGGCGCTACTACGACGAGTACGCAGCGATGCAGGAGTTCCTGTTCGACCGGGCGATGCGCGCGCTGCGGGTCGCGCCCCCGACGCACTCGCCCCGGGCCGGGGAGCACGTCGACAGCGTCATCCAGCTCGCGTCTGCGCTGCTCGTGGTGGGCGCGGCCTATGAGCGCGAGGGCCGCGTGTACTTCCGCGGCGCGCAGGTCCCGGACGTGGCCGGGGTGGCGCGCGACGAGGCGCTCGAGCTGCTCGCGGCGTACGGCCAGCCGGCGGGCGAGGCGGGGCGCGAGGACCCGCTCGACGTCGCCGTGTGGCGCCCGTCGGCGGCGGGCGAGCCGGCCTGGCCGAGCCCCTGGGGACCGGGGCGCCCCGGCTGGCACGCGGAGTGTGCCGCGATGGGCCTGTCCCTGCTCGGTGGCTGCATCGACATCCTGGCCGGCGGAGCCGACCTGACGTTCCCGCACCACGCCTACCAGGCCGCCATCGTCGAGGCGGTGACCGGCGCGGACCGCTTCTCCCGGGCCCGGCTGCCGGTCGGCACGGTCTGTATCGGCGGCGCCAAGATGGCCAAGTCGACGGGGAACCTGGTCCTGGTCGCCGACGTGCTCGAGAAGGTGCCGGCACCCGCGCTGCGGCTGCTGCTCCTGGACCGTCGCTGGGCGCAGGAGTGGGGCTACGACGAGTCGCTGCTCGCCGGTGCCAGCGAGCGCCTGGAGCGGTTGTACGCGGCGGCCGGGCGGCCCGGTGGCGAGGCGGCCACCGCCGAGGTCCGGCTCGCCCTGTTGGCCGACCTCGACGTCCCCACCGCCCTCGACGTCGCCGAGGACGCCGGCGGCCAGGCAGCGCGCCTCGCGTTGCGCATCCTGTCCCTCGACTGAGTCGATCTCCGAGCCCACGGGTCGCGCCGCAGCGGCTTGACACTTGTCCGGTCATTCGGACACACTCGGATACCTACCAGGGTATGAGAGGAGTTCCCGCCAGTGGAGATCTTGTCCTTCCGGACGCCCGGGCTGGGTGACCAGACGTACGTCCTCGCTCACGAGGGTCAGGCGGTGCTGGTCGACCCGCAGCGCGACATCGACCGCTTCCTCGGCGCCGTCGCCGAGCGTGACCTGCAGCTGAGGTACGTCCTCGAGACACATCTGCACAACGACTACGTCTCCGGCGCCGAGCAGGCGGCCCGCACGACCGGCGCCGAGCTGGTGCTGCCGGCCGCGTCCGCGGCGGCGTACGACCACACCCCGGCGTTCCACCTCGAGGACATCGGCCGCGGCGCCCTCACGGTGCGCCCGATCCACACCCCGGGGCACACGCCCGAGCACACCAGCTACGTCGTCCTGGTCGAGGGCGAGCCGGTCGCGCTCTTCTCCGGAGGCAGCCTGCTCGTCGGGTCGGCCGGGCGACCGGACCTGCTCGGTCCTGAGCGGGCGCGGACCCTGGGCAAGCTGCAGTACGGCTCGGTGCACCGCCTCGCCGCGTACCCAGGAGAGCTTGGCCTCTTCCCGACGCACGGTGCGGGCTCGTTCTGCACCGCCACGGGCGCCGGTCAGTACACCTCGACGGTCGGCGACGAGGTGACCGGGAACCCGCTGCTGCAGCTCCCGGACGCCGACGCCTTCGCCGACCAGCTGCTCGCGGCGCCGATGCCGATCCCGGCGTTCTACAAGTACATGGGCCCCACGAACACCCTCGGCGTCAAGCCGATGCCCGACACGACCGTGCCCGAGCTCAAGGTCGGCGACCTCGCCGCCATGAAGGAAGGCACCACGGTCGTCGACATCCGGCCCCGCGCGCGGCTGGCCGCGGGCATGCTGCCGGGCAGTACGGCGGTCGAGCTGGACACCGACTTCGGCAGCTGGGCCGGCTGGCTCGTGCCGTACGGCTCGCCGATGGTCCTCGTCGCGGACCGCGACCAGGACGTCGCCGAGGCCGTGACACAGCTCGCCCAGATCGGCATCGACAGCGTGCAGGGCGTGGTCTTCGACCTGCCCGCCGCCGAGGCAACCACGACCTTCGAGCTGCTGGACCTGGAGGACTTCCGGGCCCGGCTGAAGGAGCCCGGCGTCCAGCGGCTCGACGTCCGGATGCCCAACGAGCGCGCCAGCGTCGCCTGGCCGGACGCCATCGAGACGTTCGCCGCCGACTTGTTCACGAGCGGCATCCCGGACGGCCTCGACCGGGACCGACCGGTCATGATTGCGTGCGGCAGCGGGCGGCGGGCCGTGATCGCCGCGTCTCTGCTGGCGCGCGAGGGGTACAAGCCAGTTGTTCTCGACCGGGTCGGAGTCCCCGAGCTGGTAGCAGCAGACCGAAAGGAAGCAGCATGACGGACGTGCGTGACGCGGGATCGGTCGACGTGGCCACCGCCCGGGCGCTCCTGGACAACAGCGCCGACACACTCGTGGTCGACGTGCGCACGCCTGGTGAGTTCCAGAGCGCTCACATCGACGGTGCGGTGAACATCCCCCTGGACCAGGTGGACGCCCATCTGCGGCGGATCGTCTCCGACGCCGGTGGCCGGATGCTCCTGGTCTGCCAGTCCGGCGGGCGCGCGCAGCAGGCCGGCAGGCAGCTGTCCGCTGCTGGTCTGCCCGACGTCGTGGTGTTGGAGGGCGGCATGGGGGCCTGGGTCGCCGCCGGGGGCCCGGTCGAGCGCAGCGGGGAGACCCGGTGGCAGCTCGAGCGCCAGGTCCGCCTGGTTGCCGGCTCGATCGTCTTCCTGTCGGTGCTCGCCAGCATCTGGATCCCCGGCGCACAGATCGTGGCTGCCGGCATCGGGGCTGGCCTGGCCATCGCGGCGCTCACCAACACGTGTGCGATGGGCGTTCTGCTCATGAAGCTGCCCTACAACCGGGCTCCGGCCTGCGACATCGACGCCGCGATCGCCCGGCTGTCCCGCTGACGTTGGCACTGCCCGCCCAGCGCTGGCTGCGGGGTTATCACCGCGGCCTGCTCGCGGCGGACGCCCGCGCCGGGCTGACCGTCGCGGTCCTGCTGATCCCGCAGGGCATGGCCTACGCCACGCTCGCCGGCCTGCCACCGGTCACCGGGCTGTACGCGTCGATGGTGTCCCTCGTCGTGTACGCGCTGCTCGGCACCAGCAACCACGTGTCGGTCGCGCCGGTGGCGATCGACTCGCTGCTGGTGGCCGGCGCGGTCGCGCCGCTCGCCGACGGCGACCCGGCGCGGTACGTCGCGCTGGCGGGCCTCCTGGCGGTGCTGATCGGCGTGCTGCAGCTCGGCGCCGGCCTGCTGCGCCTCGGCGCGCTGGTCAGCTTCCTCTCCGTCCCGGTCATCAGCGGGTTCACCACGGCGGCAGCGCTGACCATCGGGGCCAGCCAGCTCAAGGACCTGCTCGGTGTGCGAGTGGAAGGCACCAGCTCGAGCTTCCTCGACACGGTGCGGGGGCTCGTCCCCGAGCTGTCCGGCACCAGCGTCCTGACCCTCTCCCTCGGGGTCGCCGCGGTCGTCCTTCTCGTCCTCGTGCGAAAGGCGGTGCCGGCGCTGCCGGGGCCGCTGCTGGTCGTGGTCGCCGCGACGGCCCTCGTCTCGTTGGCGGGTTGGTCGGGCCAGGTCGCGGTGGTCGGCGAGGTCCCGTCCGGGCTGCCGACCCCGGCAGTCCCGGACGTCGCCTGGTCCGACGTGCGCGCGCTGCTGCCCGCGGCCGCCGCGATCGCGCTGATCTCGTACATGGAGACGATCAGCACGGGCACCGCCTTCGCCCGCCGGACCCGCAGCCGGGTCGTGCCGGACCAGGAGCTGGTCGCGGTCGGCGGTGCCAACGTCACCTCGGGGCTGTTCGGCGGGTTCGCGGTGGCCGGCGGCTTCTCCCGCGGCGCGGTGAACTTCGGCGCCGGGGCGCGGACCCCGATGTCCGGCGTGATCGCCGCGGCAGGCCTCGTCGTCGCGGTGCTCACCGTGACGCCGCTGCTGACCAACCTGCCGAAGGTCGCGCTCGCGGCCGTCATCCTCGTCGCGGTCGCATCGCTGGTCGACGTCGCGGGTGCCCTCGCCATCGGCCGGGTCCGGAGAAGCGACCTGGTCGCGCTCACCGTGACCGCGTTGGCGACGCTCGTCCTCGGCCCCGCGCTGGGTCTCGGCGTCGGCGTCGCGGTCAGCCTCGCGATCTTCCTCCGCCAGACGACGCGCCCGCACCTGCCGGAGCTCGGCCGGGTGGAGGGCACCCGGATGTACCGCAACATCGAGCGGCACGCGGTCGCGACGCGTCCCGACCTGGCGGTGCTGCGGGTCGACGTCCCGCTGTACTTCGGCAACAGCCGGACGGTGGCGGACGCCTTGGCGGAGACCGCGCGGTCGCGGCCCGAGCTGCGCTTCGTCGTGCTCGACTGCACCGGCCTGACGGCCGTCGACTACACCGGCGCGGACACCCTGGCCGACCTCGAGCACGAGCTGGAGGAGGCCGGCGTCGAGCTGCACCTCGCGGCCGTGCGCGGCCCGGTGCAGGACGTGCTGGAACGGAC
>DASVBQ010000301.1:0-4247 GCA_036375795.1 Actinomycetes bacterium | reverse complement strand
GCAGGCTACGGCACGACCCTCCGGATCGCGGAGCGGATGGGTCGCAACGCGGTGGGGATCGAGCTGCTCGGCGAGCGATGTGAGCACATCTCCCGCGTTGCTCCGAGCTCCCTTGTCCTGCAAGGTGATGCGCGCGATCTGGCCCGGATCGTGGATCCTCCCTTCGACCTGGTGCTCACCTCGCCGCCGTACATGACGTCGGTCGGCCACCCGGAGAACCCGCTGACCGGCTACGCCACCGACGACGGCGACTACCCCACCTACCTGCGGGAGGTCTCGGCCGTGTTCGCCCAGGTCGCCGCCCTGCTGCGGCCCGGCGGCCAGGCGGTGGTCAACGTGGCCAACCTGGTGTCGGCGTCGCCGGCCGGCGACGTGGTGACCCCGCTGGCCTGGGACGTCGGGCGGGCCGTCGCGCAGCACCTGACCCTCCGGGGCGAGACGTTCCTGTGCTGGGACCGGCACCCGCCCGGGCACGCGGGCGACTACCTGCTGTGGTTCGCCAAGGACTGAGCGGCGGTCAGGGTCTTGCAGTCCGCTTGAGGTGGATCTCCAGCCGGTCGCAAGTGCCGGACAAGGGTCCGCGCGCACGGTCGTGGTCGGGGAAGTGCCCCGCCCTGAAGGAGACCTGCCATGCGCAAGACCGGAACCCTCGCCGTCGTCGCCGTCCTCGCCGCCGCCGTCCTCGCCGCCGGGAGCTCACCGGCCCTGGCCGGCCCGAGAGCCAGGATCGACCTCAGCAGCCAGAGCGGCGCGCTCACCCTCGGCGCGGACGGCAGCGCCGTGGTGACCGGCTACGTCACCGGGAGCCCGCTGGACGGGGACTACACCGCGGTCCTCACCGCCGACGACGGCAGCCTGCCCGAGCCGGGCGCGACCGAGTCGGCGTCGGCGACGGTGACGGTCGTCGGCCCGCACGGCCGGACGCTGGTGCTCACCGGCACCGGCACCGTGGAGGGCAAGTGGACCGACGAGGTCTACCAGGCCACGCACGTCTTCATCGGTCGCTACACCGCCGAGTCCAGCGTCCGGCGCGCAGACGGCACCGACGGCTGGTTCTCCGTCGGGCTGGGCACCGAGGCACGAGGCTACGTCGAGGCCTTCGACAGCTGAGGCTCTGCGCGACCCGGTGACGGCAGGCGGACGTACGCTGCGAGCCATGTGCCGCAGCATCAAGACGCTCCGCCCGCCGTTCACCGAGGACGTCGGTGACGACGACCTGCAGGCCGCCGCCCTGCAGTACGTCCGCAAGGTGAGCGGCTTCCGCGCCCCCAGCCCGGCCAACGCCGAGGTGTTCGACCGCGCGGTGGCCGACATCACCGACGCGACGCGGGCCCTGCTCGCAGACCTGCGGGTCGGCGCCCGCGGCTGAGCGACGCTCAGCTGATCGCGTCCCGCGCGGCCTCCAGGTCGTCGGCGCCGAACACGAGCCTGGTGTCGGTGGCGAGGTAGGCCAGCGTGAGGTTGACCCCGGCCGCGCCGAGCCGGTGGGCGACGTCGCCGAGCACGCCGGGCCGGTCCTGGACGCCGACGACGAGGACCTCCTGCTCGGACGCCACGACGACACCGGCCCGGGCCAGCGACGAGAAGGCCGCGGCCAGGTCGTCGATCAGCAGGTGCACCTCTGCCCGGCCCCCGCCGCTGCGCACGGCGCAGAACCCATGGATGTTCACGTCCGCCTCCCCGAGGAGGCTGGTGATCCGCGCGAGCTCACCAGGCTGGTCGTCGATGTGGACGGTGAGGTCGGTGGCCATCGCAGCTCCCTGAGCCGGGGTATGCCGATCGTGCCACGACCGACGGTCGCAGGGCACCTGCCGCGGCGGGCTCAGCCGTCGGCGTGGACCCGCTCGCCCTTCGGGTCGAGCAGCGGCTGGGTCGTGACCTCGCCCGGCACCCAGTCGCCGAAGACGTTGACCTCGACCCGGGTGCCCGGCTTCGACGACTCAGCCGGCAGGTAGCCGAACGCGATCGAGCGTCCCACCGTGTAGCCGAAGCCGCCCGACGTCACGCGGCCGAGCACCTCGCCGTCGACGCGCACCGGCTCGCTGCCCAGGGCGACCGCCCGGGGGTCGTCGAGGGTGAGGCAGCGCAGCCGCTGCGCAGGCGGTCCCTGCTCCTTCAGGGCGCGCAGCGCGTCGGCCCCCTCGAAGCCGCCCGGCTTGTCGAGCTTGACGCAGAAGCCCAGCCCGGCCGACCACGGGTCGGTCTCCGGCGTGAGGTCGGTGCTCCAGACCCGGTAGGCCTTCTCCAGCCGCAGGCTGTCGATCGCCCGGTAGCCACCGGCGACCAGCCCGTGCGGCCGACCCGCCTCCCAGACCGCCGTCCAGAGCCGGGCGCCGTACTCGCTCGGGGCGTACAGCTCCCACCCCAGCTCACCGGCGAACGTGACCCGAAGCGCCCGCACCGGGACGTCGTCGACGGTGATCTCGCGTGCCGTCATGAAGGGGTGGGCGGCGTTGGACAGGTCCGCCCCGGTGACCTCGCGGAGGACGGCGCGCGCGTTCGGTCCCCACAGGGCGTACGTCGTCAGGCTGGACGTGACGTCCTCGACGCGGGCGACCGCGCCGCGACGGCGGGCCTGCCGGCGCAGCCACGAGACGTCGTGGGAGCCGAAGGCCGTGCCGGTCACGACCAGGAACGCGTCGTCGGCAAGCCGGGTCACGGTGAAGTCCGACTCGATGCCACCGCGCTGGTTGAGCGCCTGGGTGTAGGTGATGTCGCCGACGCCCCGGGCGACGTCGTTGTCGCAGACCCACTGCAGCAGGTCGGTCGCGTCGGGGCCGCTCACCAGGATCTTGGCGAACGACGACTCGTCGAAGAGCGCCGCCGTGTCGCGGGTGGCCCGGTGCTCGACGCCGATCGCCGGCGACCACAGCCGGCCGGCCCAGCCGCGCGGCCGCTCCGACTCGTCGCCGGCGGTCGCGTTGGACTCGTAGTGGTTGACCCGCTCCCAGCCGCCCTTCTCGCCGAAGGACGCGCCGTGCGTGCGGTGCCACTCATAGGCCGGCGCGGTGCGCAACGGCCGGCCGGCCTCGCGCTCGTGCCCGGGATAGACGATGTCGTAGTAGGTCTCGTAGGTCTCGAGGGTCCGCTTCAGCGTGTAGGACGGCGAGCGGTACTGCTGCCCGAAGCGCCGCGCGTCCATGTGCCACAGGTCCATGCCCGGGTCGCCGGACACGATCCACTCGGCCATCACCTTGCCGATGCCGCCGGCCCCGGCGATGCCGTGCGCGCAGAAGCCGGCCGCCACGAAGAAGCCGTCGACGTCGGTCTCGCCGAGGACGAACTCGTTGTCCGGCGTGAAGGCCTCGGGGCCGTTGATGACCTTGCGCAGGCCGACGTCGGCCATCGCCGGCACCCGGACCTGGGAGTTGGCGGTGATCTCCTCGAAGCGGTCCCACTCCTCCGGCAGCAGGCGGCCGTTGAAGTCGGCCGGGATCGCGTCGTACGTCCGGTGGTCGGAGGTCCACGGCGCCGGGTTGCGCTCGTAGCCGCCCATGACCAGCCCGTCGACCTCCTGGCGCCAGTAGACGAGAAGGTCCGGGTCGCGCAGCGTCGGCAGGGGGGCGCTGTCCGGCGGCAGCAGCGGGTCGGTGACGACGTACTGGTGCGACATCGGCACCAGCGGGACGCGCACGTCGACCAGCCGAGCGATCTCGGCGGCGAAGATGCCGCCGCAGTCGACGACGACCTCGCAGGCGACGGTCCCCTTGTCGGTGCGGACGGCGGTGACCCGGCCGCGGTCGGTGTCGATGCCGACCACCCGTGTGTGCGGGTGCACCTGGACGCCCTTGGCCCGCGCGCCGTTGGCCAGGGCGTAGCAGAGCTGGGAGGGATCGAGGTAGCCGTCGCTGGGGAGGTAGGCGGCGCCGACGACGCCGGTCGGGTCCATCAGCGGGAAGAGGTCGTGCGCCTCGGCCGCGGTGATCTCCCGGAGGTCGAGCCCGAACGCCGTGGCCCAGGCGACCTGCCGCCTGATCTCCTCCATCCGCTCGGGGGACGAGGCGAGCCGGATGCCGCCGCACTCGACCCAGCCGGGCGGGGTGTCGCCCAGCTGCAGCCGCCGGTAGAGCTCGACGGAGTACATGTTCATCCGGGTCAGCGTCGGGTCGGCGCGCAGCTGCCCGACCAGCCCCGCCGAGTGGAAGGTCGAGCCGCTGGTGAGCTCCGAGCGGTCGACGAGCACGACGTCGGTCCAGCCCAGCTCGGCGAGGTGGAAGGCCACGCTCGCTCCCCCGACGCCACCACCC